>JANPIA010000097.1:0-25862 GCA_031424735.1 Segetibacter sp. | reverse complement strand
TGAAAAATGCCGTACCGCTGGTTTCAGGTCCCGGCGCATGTTGTGGATCTAACATACTTCTCGTCCAATAACCATCGGGTTGTTGCGATTTTTTGATGGCTGCTGCCAACCCTTTATACTTTTCAATATAGGCCTTACGGTGGGTATCATTCGCCGGCAAATCCTGCAACACTTTAGCCAACGCTGCAAATACCCAACCATCACCACGTGCCCAAAAATCTTTTTTACCATTGGCACTTTTGTGTTTCGGGTAAACATACTTGGCATCGCGGTAATACAACCCTTCGGTGCTATCGTACATAATGGAGTTTGAGTATGTAAAGTATTCAAACAACTTATCCAGGTAAAGCTGGTTACCCGTCACCCTATACAACTTTGTCATTACTGGCATCACCATATAAAGTCCATCGGCCCACCACCAGTAATCATTTTTTGGTGTGCTCATTTCATACTCCATTACTTCTTTTGCCCGCGCTATTTTCTTTTCATCTTTATCAAGATTATAGAGGTCGATATAGGTTTGAAAACAAATTTGCCAGTCGCCAAAAAGCACATACTCATCTTTTTCGCCATAGGTATATTTCCACTCCGCTTTGTTGGATGATTTGGCACCCATCCATTGGTTTTTTTGCGCCCATGCTTCCGAATACTTTTTGTATGATTCATTTTTTGTTGTGTGGTAAGCCGCCATGTTACCGGTATGATAGGCAGCTACATCCCAAAATGCATTACCATGAACCGGGTGAGTAGTTTGCCAGTAACTGTTTACACGATGTATGATTTCCTCCACCTGGGTTTTAGAACTCAACGCAGCCCTGCCCGACCTATGAACGGTACAGGCGGTTACGCTTAAAAAAGCCGTAGCTAAAAAGATAAATAGAATTTTGTATGGCATATATTTTACTATTAATACTGCGGTTGCCATTCCAATACCGACACCATGGAGGGCGGCTGTTTGGCTATACCCTCGCCATCAACCTGCACTACATTTTGTAGAAATAAATTAACAAGTCCCCTGCTTTTCCAAAGCTCGGTATCAAAAGAAGGCTCCCACGAACCAACCGGTGTACCCGTAAGGTCGACCACTTTCCATCGCCGTGTTTTTACTTTTTTAATGGTCACCGCAGATACTTTACTTCCTCTTTCCTCATCCCTGAAAACGAGGAGAACCTTGGCATTTTTACCTGATCCTTCCACCATAATTTGCGGACGTGCAATGGGAATGCTTTTGGATCCTGCACCACTTAAGCTAAAGGGCATCTTTCTGAAATTCAATGTTACAGACCGCCAATGATTATTGAGCTTGTAAACTACATGATACTGTGGAACCGGATCGTTTCCATCGCGCCAGTAGGAAGCAATGTAGGGGTTGCCTTGTTTATCCGCATACATGGAGGTTTGGTTGATGAGTTCACTTTTTTGCGGAATGATCAAAGCATATTCGGCAGTGGCTGCGTTTATTGGCAAAGTGTACTTTTCGCCGGTCGATTTTTGCCACGAAATACCACCATCTTTTGAACAGGCATAAGCCATGTCGTGGTTGCTGGCCACATCCGGGCTTTCGCGCCATACCCACGAAATATGAATAGATCCCTTTGCATCTACACATGCCTGCCAATAGGCATTCCGCTTACGTTCGCCATCAATTAAATTACTATGAAGCTGTGTCCACTGTTTTGTTTGTACACTGTATTTATTAATAACGAGATTGCCCTGGCCCGAGCCTCCATCCCTGTACAAAAACAATAGATCACCGGCAGGCATTTTATAAAACTCCGGGTAACTTACTTTGCTTTCAACTTTGCCTGTCATCGGCATTTTATCGGTTAAGATTAACGAGCCGGGGCTAACACTTTTACAGTACCGCAACGGGTTGTTATGATGATCCCACGACAGATGTAAATATCCATCACCATCAACCATAAGGCTGATGGTATTATGCGCATCGGCTGCATTACCCTGATATTGTGTTGTACGTAGTTGCCAATGTGATGAGCCGCTTTTTCTTTTACCTAATACTACAAACCTGTCTGAATTATAATAGGCAATGAATTGGGTATCCTGGAAAGTAACCAGTGAATTTTTTCGAAAGGCAACTGTATTGACGGAGTTGTTTGCCCAACCTCTATCAACATCAATTAAAATAACCTTCGGCGTTGCGGCCTGGGTATAGCCAGCTATGTTACCCATTTGCATACATCCAATCATCACGATTGAAAAAATACACTTCGCTTTGATGAAGGATAGGCTCATAAGCTTTTTGCAACAACTACCAGCCGGGGTTTTGAACCATTAATGGCATCTTCCTTATTTCCTGGTCGGGCACCGGTAATAAATACATTTCCGGGCGAAAAACGTGTTTTCTTATGGAGGGTTGCGGGTTGTAGATATATGTAGTTCCCGACCTTGTTATTCGCATTACAGTGTTTGCTCCGTTGTTTACAGCCACTGCTATTTTCCAGCGACGGATGTCGTGCCAGCGATGGTCTTCAAACGCCAGTTCTACCCGGCGTTCATTACGGATGAGGTCGCGCATATCAGCCTGAACAATCCCTGACTTGATACCGTAACGGTTATCGGCACCGGGCAATATACCTGCCCGTTTACGAAGAAGATTAATTTGTTCTACAGCCAATTCAACTTGGCCAAGTTCATTTACTGCTTCAGCATAATTCAAAATGATTTCTGCGTAGCGTAGCAATGGCCAACATCTTTCCGTATTGGCACCACCACCCTGCGATGTGTTATCGTCGCACATTTTACGGGTGAAGTAACCGGTAGTTGACCCTGCAAGAAATGCATCTGCCGTACCGGAACCTTCGAAGGTTAACACCGGCTGTTTGCTGTTGGATGAATTTAACCAATACAGTGAAGTATTGTAGATGATCGAATTGTAAAAACGGGGTTCGCGGTTCAAATAAGGATTCGCCGGATCGTACCCTGAGGTGGGATCAGCAATGTCCTTACCATTTCGCATGGGGAAGCATCGTACTAAATTTTCCGATGGCATTCCATATTTACTGCCACCCCTTGTGGAGGGATTGTAATATGACTCCATATCCTTATTAGCGGGTCGGTTAAAGGGTAAGATATATTCAGAATTAATGCGCAGCAGGAACACTTTGAAAAATCCATAACCTGCCGCGGTTACGTTGTCTTCGTACAATGAATAGTAACCTGAGTTGATAACCGCCTTTGCAGCGTCAGCAGCAGCCTGCCAATACTTTACATCATAGGTTGGATAGCTGACCACAGTCTTCACTTTTTCATCGGTAGCAATGGAACCGCCATTAAACAAGGGACTGGCTGCATATAAAAGTATGCGGGATTTTAAACCCATGCAAGCCCCTTTGGTGATATGCCCGTAATCTTCGGGTGTATAACCGGCTGGCGCCAGTGCATTGGGGGCTGGTAACAGCGCCGCCGCTTCATCCAGTTCCTTTGAAAGATAGGTAACGAGTTCGCCAAAATTGCTCCTCGGCAGGTTAATAATATCATCAATGCCAAAAACCTGGTCTTCAATATTGGGTACGCCACCAAATGAAATTAATAACTGCGAGTAATACCATGCCCTCAAAAATTTTATCTCCCCTTTTACCCTTGTTTGCACAGCGGGCGATAAAGGTGTTGTGGGAAGTTTAGAAAGCAACAAGTTTACCCTGCGAATGTTGGCATAGGGTACGTTCCAAAAATCCTGCAATTGGGTTAACTGCGCATCGCTGTAATAAATAAGTGGCGATAAGGTACCGTTGTATAACGCAACAGCGCACTGGGTTACACCGGAAAAACTGTACTCGGCATCGTCCGTTGATAATTCTGTATTTCCATGACTGCTCCATCTGCCTTTGTTAAAGCTGAAACCCATATCGGCATAAATACGAATGAGAAACTGCATAGTGCGGGCACTGTCTGTAAACACCTGGCTTTCGGTAATACCAACCGATTGGTTATCGAGAAACCCGCCGGATTTTTTGCAGGAAACCAAGCCAAGCACAAGCACGATGATTAAAAGCTTTTTCATAATTATTTCTTTTTCTATTAGCAAGCCTACTACTAAATAATTTTAAAAGGTTACACTCAAACCAAAATTAAAAGTTCGTTGCGGTGGATAGTTTACCCGGTCGGTAGTTAAGGTAGTGTTGACGGTAGCGGGTAAAATTTCGGGATCCAGTTCATACAGTTGATCCAGTTTAGTCCAGGTAAGCAGGTTGTATCCGTTCGCATATAATTTCAGCGCCTGTATTTTCAACCGTTCGGTAATTTTTTTAGGAAAGGTGTAACCGAATTCTGCTGTTTTTAACCGCAGGTAATCGCCGGGTATAAACCAGAAAGTAGAAGGGTTACCCAATGGATCGCTTACACCTGCACCCAAAGTAAGACGTGGAAACTTGGCGTTGTCGCCCAACGCTGGCGTCCACGAATATTTGTGCACTTCGGTTAAGTTGGCCGAAAATGGACGGATGGCTTCTGCACCTGCACGTACATTAAAGTTTTTGGCTCCCTGGAAAAAAGCAGAAATATTAAACCCTTTGAAGTTGAAGCCGATTTGAAAACCATAGGTAGTATTCGGCACGTTGGAAAATCCTAAAACTGCCTGGTCGAATTGATTGATCAAACCATCGCCGTTTAAATCTTCATACTTCAAATCGCCGGGAAGCGCTGTTTGCAAAGTCCGCGGGCTTTTGGCAATGTCTGCGCTGTCTTTATAAAACGTACCCGTCCATTGATACACGCGTTGCTGACCAATGCTGTGGCCAGTGTAGGCTTGGTACGCGTACTGCGATGAAGGTTCATCCTGGAAAACGATTTTATTTTTAGCAACTGAATAAGTGCCTTTTAAACGATAGCCGAAATCTTTACCAATATTGCCGGCGTAGTTCAGCTCAATTTCATAACCGCTGTTGTTAACCTCGCCAAGATTTACCGGAGGAAGTGCCTGCCCAAACACGGCTGAAACTGTACCCCTGTTTGTAAGGATGTCGAAGCGATTGTTATTAAAGTATTCTACCGTACCATTTAGCTTGTTTTTAAACAATCCAAACTCCAATCCAATGTCTAACTTCTTCTCTTTTTCCCACGTTACGTTTTCGTTGGGAAGCCTGCCTTCTGCTATACCATTAAAGTTGTTAGATGTATTGCCAAAATTGTAGCTGCCCGATCCCGCATAAGTTTGCACATAAAAATAATTAAAGCCGCTGCCTATCTTATCGTTACCAACCAAACCATACGAACCGCGAATTTTTAACCTGTCAACCACCTTTATGTTGTTACTGAAAAACGGTTCAGAAGAAATGTTCCAACCGGCTGATACGGCAGGAAAGAAACCATAGCGATTCTTTTCTGAAAAAAGGTCGGAGCCGTTGTACCCGGCATTGAATTCAAAAAGGTATTTTTCTTTATAGTTATAACCTGCCCTGCCGGTAAAACCTCGAAAATTATTTGGAACAAAGTTATAGGCCGAGTTACTGCTAAACTGTTGAGTGGAACTTTGGTTCATTAATATCAAACCATACACCCTGTGGCGGTTAAAGGTTCGGTCGTAATTGATCATTGCCTGAAAGTTTGTACGGCGAATGGTGCTGCCGGCACCGTAACCCGCAAAATAACGTGTTATCCTGAACACGTTTGCATCCCTCGGTTCGTAGGTATTGGTAGATGGCGTGTATATAAAGGAAGGAAAGCTTGAACGCGTCTGGCTTCTTGAATAACCATAATTGCTGGCATAGGAAACAGTTCCTTTTACTGACAATCCTTTGGTGATAAAATCGAGCCGCTGATTAGCAATGGCATTAAGGGTAATGTTGTTTTCGTACGAACGGTTAAAGCCATAGTTGGTTAACCTGCCAATAATATTGTTGGTGTTGTAATTGGAATTTGCACGTTGTGCCGCACTGTAACCCAGGGTTCCGTTGGGATTGTAAATGGGGTAGGCAAATGGAGACAAAGTAAGAAAGCTGCTGTAGTCGTAAAACACATCGTTGTAACCAAACGGACTTCCAACACTGGGTGTATTGGTTTCCCCGATATTGCCAAAAAGGTCCAGTCGCAAATCTGTGGTTGAAGTGATCTTCATATCGAGGTTAGAACGATAGTTGTACCGGTTATGGTAAAAGTTATTTCGTACATCGCTGTTCTTACTATAGTCTTTCAAAATACCATCCTGGTTAAGGTAGCCAAGCGATATAAAATATTTTACTTTTTCTGATCCGCCGGAGATGTCAAAGTTTGCCCTGTATTGCTTGGAGAATTTTTTGAAAAGAACGTCTCTCCAATTCACATTGGGATGACCGTATGGATCAAGATTGTTTTTAAATGTGTCCAACTCTGTTGGTCTGAACCTCCGCGAAATTACGGGCACATTATCGTTCGCTTCTGCCTGGCTATACAATAGTGCGGTTTCATATGCATCGAGGTAGTGAGGGATGATGGTGGGTTGGTTGAGACTGTTTTCGACACGCAACGAAATTTGCGGAGTCCGAGTACTTCCCCTTCTTGTTGTTACCACTACCACTCCATTCGCTCCCTTTACACCATAAACCGCAGTGGTAGATGCATCTTTTAATATACTGAGGGTTTCAATTTCATTGGGGTCTAATCGTGCAAACTGATCGTACGAAAATTCTATATCATCCACAATAATCAATGGCGTGTTACTTCCGTTGTTATAAGAGCTTTGCCCGCGGATAAAAAAAGTTGCTCCGTCATTTCCTGGTCGACCGGATGATTGCTGGGAGAAGAAACCCGGCAACCTACCTGAAAGTGTGTTTTGTAAACTCGCAGTTGGATTTTCGCGAAGTTCTTTTCCTGTAACGGTACTTACAGCCCCCGTTAATGTTACCTTTTTCTGGCGTCCGTAACCAACCACTACCACTTCATTCATGGCGGCATTTCCCGCGTTTTTTAAAATTACCCTTGTATTTGCTGCTGTGCCCACTGCAACCTCACGGGCTATAAAACCTACGTTGGTAACAATGATGATATTGGATGTACCCTTTAAATTGAGTTTGAAGTTACCCGATGCATTGGTGCTGGTACCATTTGCCGGAAACCCTTTTTCAACAATGGTTGCACCAACAATCGCTTCGCCGCTGCTATCGGACACCTGCCCGTTAACAACCCTGCTTTGCGCACCGGCATACGAAACAGCAATAACTTGTATTACCAGCAGATAGAAGAATATTTTTTTCATGGTATAAAAATCTTTTTAACTGTATAATTTATCAGAGGCTGTTTACATTTTGTTTGCATTATCTACAGCGCCCGTTATCAAAGTAGTTATGCTTTTATTGGTGTACCGGAAGTTTAACTAACAATCATTGTATCTCACTAATATCTCTCCAATACTTTATCAGCAACATTTACCAACCCTCGTTTTGAACCAGCTTCCTGTTCTTTGCAATTTCTTCATAAGGTATCGGCATATGGTACAATCTATTAGTGAACACGATACTGGTTACCGGTACCACCTCGTAGGTAAGGGTTGTTCCGGTTGTTATTTTCATACCGGTAATGGATGTATTTAAAACCTGGTCAGCTATCTTCCACCGGCGAACATCCCAAAAGCGATGTTCTTCAAAGGCAAGCTCAATTCGCCTTTCGTTACGAATAAGGGTACGCATTTCCGCCTGTGTAATACCTGCTTTTATACCATAACGGTTGTTGGTGCCGGCTGTTACCACCGGTCGTTTTATAAGTGCGATAAATTTCGTTACCGCGTATTCAGTTATGCCCAATTAATTTAATGCCTCAGCATAATTGAGTAGTGTTTCGGCATAGCGGAAGTGAATAAAATTGTGGCTTTGGTTAGAGAAGGTGGTGCTGTTGGTAAAATCGGCAAGAAACTTTCTCAGGTAATAACCTGTTTTTGTTTGCACCTGTACGGAAGAAAGGTTGGGTTTATCTTTACCGCCTTCAAACGTTTCTACATTTCGCGACAACCATCTTACACCATTATAAAATACCGTAGCGGCAAAACGCTGATCCCTACCCGCATGTGGGTTGGCAGCGCTGTACCCCGATCCGGTTTCATTTATTGCCAACCCATTAGCCATTGGAAAGGCATCTACAAAATTTTGCGACGGACTGGTTAAGCCCTGGCTGGATACGCTGGCTGAATTGTATCCGGCGGGCGATTGTGTGTTTTCTAGGGAAGCGGTGTTTGCCACCTGCTTTGCCAGTATTACTTCCGTATTTTGTTTGGTTGTAAACACCGAAGCAAACGTGGGTAGTATTGTATAAAAATTAAGGGCTCTTAGTTCTTCGGCAGCATCTATAACTTTTTGCCAGCGGGCAGGGTCAGCCGTAACGTAGCCAGTCATAGCTTTTTTTGCCGCATCCGATTCAATACCGCCTCCATTAAATAAAGGACTGGCTGCATACAGGTAAACCCTGCACTTTAATGCAATAGCTGCACCACGTGGAATACGCCCCCAATCGGTAGCAGCAATGGGCTCTTTACGAAGGCTGTCTTTTACCTTATCGCACTCGCTTATTATGTAGTTTACGCACTCATCAAATGTGTTCCTCGGCAATTCAATATCATCCTCCAGCGTAAATATTTTATCGCCCACCAACGGCACACCGCCATATCTTTTCACCAGTTCCCAGTAAAACATTGCACGCAAAAAACGGGCTTCGGCACGCCAATACTGTCGCGATAAAACCGTGGCTGCATAAGTAGTGGAGGTTGGTACCGGCAAAGCCACACTATTAATATTTGCGAGGAACATGTTTACCTTTCGAATTCCAAAATAACTGTTGCCCCAGTATGCATCGGGGTTATTGATAACACTTATTCGACCTTTGGAATAATACTCCACCAGAGTATTATTGCGCGAAGGAATCGCGTCGTCGGTTGAAGCATCTAAAAAATCGTTTCCAATTCGGTTAAAGCCGCCTGGCATATAATTATAGATGTCGTTTAAAAACCACCCCGCTAAAGTTCCATTGGCATCAACCGTATCAAAAACAAGGTCTTGCCTTATCCAGTCCACCGGCTCTAACTCCACTTTGCGGCACGAAATAGCAGCCGTTAGAATTAAGGCGAGAACAACAGGCGCTGAAAAAATAAGTTTGTATTTCATATGCAAGAGTTCTTAAAATTTTATATTTATGCCCAGGTTGATGAGCTTTTGATTAGGATACGAAAAGGCGCTGGTAACTTCGGGATCTCTGCCGCCAAGCCGCGATGATGAGCTGGTTGCAAGATTGAAACCATTTACAAATAACCGTGCTGCCTGCAGCTTTGCTTTGGAAATAATTGCATTTGGCAAGCTGTAGCCTACCTCTACATTTTTCAATCTTATATAATTACCCGAAACGATCCAGTACGAGGAGGTTGCCTGGTTGTTTGTATTGGTTCCAATATTTAAACGTGGATAAGTTGCGTTGGTTGCATTAGCCGGTGTCCACCGGTTTAGGTTGTCCTCATAAGCCTGCCCAAAGCCACCACCCTGGAATGCCCAATTGCTGGCACCGCCTAAATACGTGTCCCTGTTGTGCACTCCCTGCACCAATGCGCTAAAGTCAAAACCTTTCCACGAAGCTCCAAGGTTAACACCATAAAAAATAAACGGTTTGTCGGTACCAATGGGCGCTACATCAAACTGGTCAATTACCTTATCGTTATTAAGGTCTTTGTATTTTATATCGCCGGGTTGTGGAGTGTAACCAACAGTAGTTGCGCTACTGTTGATTTCTGCCTGCGACTGAAAAAGCCCTTCGGCGATATAGCCAAATCTTCTGCCTACAGTTTGCCCTGTACGTTTCATCCAATCGTAGGGTGTGTAGACTTCATCAATAAACAATACCTCCGACTTTTGCACACTTGCATTAGCAGCAACAAAATACTGAAAGGATGATTTTGCTTCGCTCCAGCTAACCTGCGCCTCCCACCCGCTATAACGGTTCTGCCCAATGTTTTCGTTGGGGTAAGTGTTACCGATCAGGGAAGAATTTCGTCCACGTTGTTGTAGCAGGTCATAAAACTTATTCTTGTAATACTCCAGGGTAAAACCCAAACGATTGTTGAAGAAGCCGCCGTCAATACCAACATTTAATTTGTTTGCCTTCTCCCACGAGATATTTGGGTTGGCAAACACTAACTGGGAAATACTGGTATTACCTGTAGGTCCTGTTCCAAAGAAAGTTGTTGATGCATCAAAAAACCTTTGCACGTAGGTAAAATAACCCGGATCGTCTGCACCGGTTTTTCCGTAGGAGCCATATAATTTAAGATGCGAAACCACAGCGTTCGACTTCATAAAGTCTTCCTGCTCTATATTCCAGCCCACACCAATTGCCGGAAAAAAGCCCCGCTTTGTATTTCCTTCCGGCGGATACCTGTTTGAACCATTGTAACCAAATACCGCTTCCGCAAAATATTTTCCTTTGAAATTATAAGAAAGCTTACCCGAAGTACCGCTAATTGTATAAGGCAGTTCTGAACCATTCACCGCATTATCCCTGTTAATTAGTAGCAGTGCATTGATACCATGTTTATTGCCAAATATTCTATCGTAGCCAAGTTTTAGTTCCAGGTAGTCGGCACGCCCCTGGTAATCGATACCGCTGCCATTAGCCTGTATGCCGTTGGTGCCAAATTGAGAATAGGTACCCGTGCTTGACTGTTGAAAAACAGCAAACGATTTCGACCGGTTAATGTCTTCCGACAAGCTTGCGTAGTAGGCAACCTTCGCCTGCAAATAAAGTCCTTTTGTAATCTCGTCAAACGTTCGCCGTAAGTACAGGTTTACCAGCATATCGCGTTTATAATTCTGCCGGTAGCCCGATGCAACGGTTTGCCCGAGTATATTATTTTGAAACTGCTGGGAGCCGCCAAGCGAGCCGTTTGCATTAAAAACAGGGTAAGCATTACTGGGTGTACCCAACAAGTTTGAAAGTATGGACCCTGTAGTAGCGCCAGGTTCGTTTGCATTCAGAATTCTACCCAATAAATAAATGCCGCCGGTTAGTTTTTCTGTAACACTAACATCAACGTTTGTACGAATGAGGTAGGCTTTAAAACTATTGTTGGTGTTATACGAATTACTGTCTGCTGTTTTTAAAAAGCCGGATTGATTGATGTGTTCAAGTGATACAAAGTAGCGGGCAAATTTATTACCACCGGTAGCGGATAAAGTGTATTTATTGAAACGCGAACTGTTTTCTAATACCTGGTTTCGCCAATCCACATCCGGGTATTTGTAAGGATCGCTTTGGTTTTGATAGCCCTGCAAATCTGCATCTGAGTACAAAACGGGTAAGCCATCGTTTACCAGCGCTTCATTATACAAGCGTGCATAATCGTACGACCGCAATGTTTTGGGTACGCCTATTGGTTTTTGAGAAGCCGTTTGTGCTGTAAAAGACAATTGCTGCTTCCCGGCTTTTCCTTTTTTGGTAGTTACTACCACGGCACCACCAGAACCTCTGATGCCAAGCATTGCGGTACCGACAGCATCTTTTAAAACCGTGATGGATTCTATTTCTTCCAGGTCGAAAGTAGTAAGGTTGGCTACTACACCATCTATGATAATCACCGGTGCCTGTCCTCTTAACGAAAGGGAGGAACCATCTGCACCCGGCAGACCTGAACCCTGGGCGGTGTATAAACCTGCCAGGCGACCGGTAAGCGCATTTCTAAAACTTGTTACCGGCGATTTCAATATATCGCGACTATAAACGGCATCGTTAGATGCGCTTGTAACATTTGAAGGGGATGTGGTATAAATCAGCTCTACCGGTTTCAACGATTCTGTACTTATCAAGTTCATGTCTGTTTCTAAAACAAGCGTAAGCAAAGGGTTCTCGGGCAAAATTAACCGCAGGGGCAAATAACCGGCATTGTTAATGGTAAGTGTATCGCCTGGGTTGGCGCTAAAAGCAAACGTTCCTGTTTTGGAGGTAGTAACTGTTAATTCGCCGGAACTTAACTGCATTTTTATGGCGGCTAAAGGTCGTCCTTCCCTGTCGGAAAGCTTGCCCGTATAGTCAATAGCACTAACCGAATTTTTAACTGGTTTGTATTTAAATGGAGCAGCATAAACCAGGTTACAGGCAACTACACCGCAAATAATAAACAAGAGAAAGCTGTGTCTAAATTTCATATGGATTTATTATTTCTTAGGGAGAAAAGCAATGGTGACAGGAGAAAATTGGTACAACCCCCACGGGTTTTTATAACTGAAACCATCGGGATAGAATGATAACTAAATAATTTAAAATCGAAACAAAACAGGTTGCTAAAAAAATGGGGATTAAACGAAAGTGTGAAGGCGGAGATATAGAACTTACAGATAAAATAATGGTGTACCCGAAAAGTGGATGGAGAATGCCCGCAATATTTACTAATTAAAGTTTTTTTCATACAGCAATGTTTGCAACCATTATAAATAGCTGGCAGATGCCGCCTTTATTCAATTACTAAAACCAGTCAGCTTTTTCAACAATCAATGATTTTTAATTTTTTGCGAATGGGCTAAAAATGCTTTTTCCGCTTTTAATAGCTCTTTCTCATTGTTATAGCCTTTCCTCTCAAACAGCAAACGATAAAGCCGGGCTAACCGCTTATTTAAATGCATCAAAATCCTCAGTTCCTCTTCCTCTGAGTCGCTGGCCTCATTTACCATTTTCTTTTTTGCCAGAACTAAAAATCTTTCCATGTTGGGTCTATCTTATTACTAAGACCCATTCTTAAAACTAACTCCCCAATCGCATTAACATTTTTTTACAAATTTACTTTACATATGGCTCAAGTGCATCAATAAGCTTATGCAGCGCTATATTTAAATGACGGTCTACCGTGTTCACAGAAATTTCCATTACTTGTCCCACTTCGCTGTAGCTAAGCCCATCTTCCCTAATAAGTTTATATACCATTTGACATTTGGGTGGCAATTTTTTTATTGCATTCGCTAACACTTGTTTCCATTCTTGATTAATAAGTATTTGGGCTGGGGAGGGAATGCCAATGTCGCACAACACAGAAACATTCTCTAACTCTACCACCAAACCATATTTTTCCTTTGCAAGATGTTTTAGTGAGAGGTTTCTGGTAGCAGTATATAAGTAAACCCGCAAATTGTCTATTAGGCTGAGGGCAGCTTTCTTTTCCCAAATCCTCGTCATTACATCCGAAACCACTTCTTCGGCTACCTCGGGTTTACGTACAATGCCACACGAAAATCTTAACAGCAGCGGATAATAAAAAAGGAAAAGCTTTTTATAAGCCCTTTCATCTCGGTGGAGGGCAACTTTTTCCTGGAGTATCAAAAGGGGATCGTTCATCAATGCAACAATCATTTGGCAACCGTTTAAAGGTCCAAATTAGAATTTACCGCATTGTTGCACAGGGGGGGCATTCTCAAAAAAGGGGGGCATTTTTCAAAATTAAACCTAATGATAAAGTTAAGCGAACACTTTGTTGAAGTAATATTTAGGAAAAAGTAAACAGATTGGAAGTGGTAGTAATTTTTTAAATCACTTAAGGCTTAATAATTTTTTCAGACAGGGTAAAGCTTGCATTAAAGGGTTTCCGAAACTTTTTAATGTATTCCGATGGGTTCATCCCGAATAATTTATTGAACTGTTCCCTAAAGTATTTTTTATCGTTTATGCCAACTGTGTAGGCCACCTCATTTACATTGGCGTCGGTAGATATAAAAAGTTCAGCCGCCCTCCTGAGCCTGATAAACCGGATAAAACCATTGACTGACTGACCGGAAAGTGTTTTAACCCGCTGGTAAAGCGTTGAATGACTCATCCCAATTTCGGTTACCAGCGTTTGTATGCTAAACTGGTTATCGCCTAAATGGCTTTCAACAATCTGAATACAATTATTTAAAAACGCCTGGTCGTCGGTCGAAATTTTCAGTGTATTTTTTTGCAGGGTAATCTCGTTATAAAAGTAATCCTGCAAAACATTCCTGTTTTTAAGGATATTGTCAACCCGTGCCACTAAAAAATCTTTTTCAAAAGGTTTGGTCAGGTAATCATCTGCACCAAGTTCGGTACCGGTAAGTAAGGTTTCCCTGGAAGCTGAACCGGTAAGCAGCAAAACCGGTATATGCCTTAATGAGGGAGAAGCTTTAATGGCGCGGCACAATTCCATGCCATTCATTTCGGCCATCGTTATATCCGATATAATAATGTTTGGGGTGAATTTTTGTGCGATCTCTAATCCCCTGGAACCATTTTCCGCCTGGTAAACAACAAACTTTTGGGTAAATATCGACGATACATATTCGCGCATTTGTTGGTCGTCGTCCACAACCAGCATCGATTGCTTTGCGCTTACAATCTCCTCTAATTGATTTTTTGAAATCTCCGCGGCTGGCTCTTCTACCAACTCCTGCAATAAGGCCGACGATCCTTCATTTTTGTCCACGATCATCTCCGGGTTAAAATGGCTATTGCCCTTTTTTAGGCCGATGTAAAAGGTACTGCCCTTGCCCGGCGTACTTTCGTACCAAACGCTTCCTTTGTGGCTATCAACAAAATGCTTGGTAAGAAACAAACCAATACCAAAACCCACCTTTCCGGAATGATTGTTTGTTTGGTTCCGGTAAAATCTTTCAAACAGTTTATCGCCCACTTCCGGCGAAATGCCCTGCCCTGTATCAGCAACAGACAATTGAACTTCATTTTCGGTTTGCCAAACTTTGCAAACCACTTTACCACCCGCAGGGGTGTACTTGAGCGCGTTGGATATAATGTTAAACAGTATGATCTCCATTTTCTCCCTGTCGCCATAAATTTCAAAGTCGCCATCCTGCTCCTCCATAAGGTAGGTGATTGAATTTGACTTTGCCTGTTGAATAAAACACAGGTAAACTTCTTTACAAAGCGATTTAAAATTAACCATGGAAAGTTTAAGATGGTCACCCTCGCTATCTGCCTTTTTAAAAAGCAACAACTGATCAACCAGGCTTAACAACCTGCGGGAATTTCGATAGATAATTTGGATGTTATCGCTCACCAACTTTTCATCTTTAAAATTCAGCAATTCTTTAATAGGGTTGATGATGAGCGTTAACGGCGTTCTGAACTCATGTGACACATTTGTAAAAAAGGATATTTTCTTTTCATTTATCTCCCGTTCTTTTTCGGCGTTCAATTGCGCCAGTTTTATTTTGTAACGAAGTTTTGTTTGTGTGGCTTTGTAATTAAGGTAGAAGTAAATGAAAGCTGCAACAACAAAGGCATAAGTTATATACGCCCACCATGTTCTAAACCAGGGGGGAAGAACTGTAAATTGCAAAAGTGTTTCTTTGGTGTTCCAAATACCATCGGCGTTGGTTGATTTAATTTTTAACGTATAGTTGCCTTCGGGTAAATGAGTATAGATAGCCGTACGCGAATTGCCTACATAGTTCCACTCCTTATCCCACCCCTTTAAAAAATAGGCGTACGATATTTTATCGGGCGCTGTATATTCTAATGCGGCAAAATCGATAGACAGGATGGCTTTATCGTATGGAACCTCTAATGCTTCTATATTGTCGAAACTGGTTTTGGTTACATACCTGAAATCGTCCTCCACAGGCAAATTGTTTACCCTTAAACCCGTGATGACCACCGGCGGCAATAAGGAAACAGGCTGAATACTATCAGGATAAAAGAGGGTAAATCCTTTGATGCCGCCAAATAAAAATTCGCCCGATGTCATTGCCAATCCGGCATTAAAACTGAACTGGTTGCTTTGCAATCCGTCGGACTGAAAAAAGTTTCTCGTTTTTCTGGTTTGCGTATTAAACCTTGACAAGCCGTTGTAGGTGCTCATCCATAAATTACCCGACTTATCCTCCAACAGGCGAAGAATGGTGTTATTAGGAAGTCCATCAGTAGTAGTAAACTGATTGTATTTACCGGTAATCCTGTCAAACAATAACAGTCCCCATTCCTGCGTACCAATCCATAAATTTTTATTTATGTCTTCGTGAATTATTCTGATGGTACTGCCAATATTGTACACTGTATGCTTCCTTGTTTCGCGATCAATTTTGATGAGCGAAGTATAATTGCCACCCCAGAAATTTCCCTGGCTATCTTCTGCCAGGCACTGAAGGTTCACAAGGCTTTCGTCAAACAACTCAAACTTTTTTTGTTGCCTGTTAAACAGGTACAGGCTTCCTTCGTTGGTTGCGGAAGCCCACAAACGGTGTTGCCTGTCTTCGTATACAAGCCATACATTGTTTTCAACCAAACCCTTCTTTCCATTGAAACACGAAAAACGTTCGAACGACTTTGTAGCCCGGTTATAACGGTTAACCCCGCCAAACCATGTTGACACCCAGATGGTGTTTTCATAATCGCGAATAATGCTGGTTATAAAATTGCTGCTGATAGTTTGCGGCATGGCGCCGTTTTGATACAGGCTAAAGGTGTTGGTTTGCCTGTTCCAAAAGCGCAATCCTGCTCCATCCGTACCAATCCAAAGGTTGCCATCATCCTCGCAAAACGACATAATAAAATTATCAACCAGGTTGGTTTTCCCCGGTTGATCATAAACAATGTTTTTGAATGAGCTGGATCTTGACTCTATAATGTTGATACCTCCCCGGAGTGTTCCGATCCATTTTCTCCCTTCCCGGTCCTCGTAAATAGCATCAACCGCGTTACTGTTTATTAATGGTTGATTGCGGGGAGATAAAAATGGAACCGCCTGTTTACCATTGCGCGGTAAATACAATAAACCGCCACCATCGGAGGCAAGCCAAAGCACCCCTTTCTTATCTTCGGAAATAATAACAACCTTGTTATTGAACGGTAAAAAATTGTCAGAATATTTTTTTGAACGCAAATCAAATTTGAATAAGCCTTTATCGTGAGCAAACCAGAGATCACCCTGGGCAACCTTTAAAAAATTGCCTTCCAAAAAGGAGTTGCTTACCAGTGTAAACGATTTTTTTTGGAGGTCGAAAGAAAACAGGCCCATGTGCTGAATAAAAATGTACACCGAATTATTTATCGTATCAAACTCAATGGCGCTGACCGAATAATCAACTATAGTTTTATTATTGAATTGCAAGGGTACATGTTCGCCTGCGCTATATTTATTTTTAAAGATGAACAGTCCATAGTGCTGCGACCCAACCAGCATAGAGCCATCGCCCACCTTTTTGATCTGATGAATATTCAGGTCGCTGGTTTGCGACGCAGCCAATTTTGAAAAGTGATATTTGAGCGTTGAAAACTTCAGCGTTACCGGATTATAAACGCTTACCCCTTTTTGACCACCCACCCAAATATTGTGGTGCGTGTCGCCCTCCATGGTGTACACATTGTTGGAAGCAAGTGAATTGGTATCGCCGATAACATTCCGGAATATTTTGAAACGATAGCCATCGTAACGGTTCAGCCCGTCGTAGGTTCCAAACCACATAAACCCTGCATGATCCTGGTAAATGGACGTAACCACATTATTGGAAAGTCCGTTTTCGATGCCGAGATAGGTTACAGGGGTATTATTAAAAGCATGAACATTGCTAATGGAGAAGAGTTGAAATAAAAGCAATCGCAGCAGCCCGTTCATTTTCATAACAGCACGAAATCGTTTTTATCCAGAGATAAGGTTGTAAGCAAAAACTAAAATAGCTAAATAGTTTATCCGGAACCGCCCGATAAAAGTAAATGCCTATGCTATCTTTCTTTTAAGCGATAGATTAGTGATGCCTAATGCCGATAGCAAAGTAGCATTGCATGCTAAATTGCCGGGTAGTTTATCAGCTTCTGTCCAGGTTGAACTTGTTGGCGATATCGCACGCAAATTTATTGGTAGAACCAATGTTGGTAACTATTCCTGCCTCAATAAAAACCTTATCTCTCCTTTCGCCTTTATAGGTTACAACAACTTTTTTGCCTTCGGAATATGCAAAACATAATGGCATCTTATTTATCTCTTCAATTAATTCTAAATCTGTCATGGGTGTTTTTTTAAGTAAGACGAGTTAGTAAATGTAATCTAAAAATAGAGCACCTCAGGTGTATATAAATTGCACACACCTTCTATTGGTACCAAACCAAAAAATAATTTGTGAGGTGCGCTGTTTTGCCCGCTACCATTCAAACTAAATTTTAAACTTTTTTGCCGGTAAACGTAGGCGACCCACGAAAGTTGTCGTAATTTAATGCAAACAAAAATTCATACCATGAAACGTACACTTCTACTCTCCCTTCTTCTTTCGGCATTTACATCTCTTAACGCACAAAAATCAACCGCTTACGCAATAACCGCTGCAGAAAAAGGACATGCAGCATGGGGTGAAGTGCGATTGATAGACGTGATTAGCGGGCAAGAACTAAAAAGCATTTTTAGCAGCAAAGACCAAGCGGAACTTTTAAATGCCCGCACCGGTAAGCCGGTTGTAAAAAAAGATATTAAACCAGAACAACCCTTTAACCGCGAATTCATTATTCGTTATAAGGGAAGCGACGACAAAGTGCTGGTAAAACCGGTGGATGGTCAAGCCAAAAGTCTTTCCGGTATTGTAGAAAAACGTATGGCAACTTATCGCACACCAGTGCAAATGGATCAGCCCTTTTCAACTTCTTCGGCAGCTTGTGCATACGATAAAAAGCACGACCGCCTTTATTATACGCCACTCGGAATTGCTCAATTGCGCTACATCGATCTCAAAGCGAAAACACCAACGATCCATTATTTTGAAGACGAAGCTTTTGGCGTATTAACCAGTCCGCGGGATGTACCAAACCAGATAACAAGAATGGTAATAGCCGGCCGCGGCGAGGGGTTTGCCTTAACCAACAATGCCAACCACCTCATTAAATTTTCTACCAATAAAAAAGGCGTTATTACAGACCTTGGTGCATTAACCGACGATGCCGCCAACGGCAACTTTTCCATCCACAGCAATGGTGGCTATGGCGGCGATATGATAGCCGGCGAAAGAGGAAATTTATACCTTATTACCGCTAACAGAAATGTTTTTAAAATTGATCCCGATACCAAAGTAGCCACCTATCTCGGCGCAATAAAAGGATTGCCAAAAGGATTCAGCACTAATGGAGCGGTGGTTGAAAAAGGCACTTTTGTAATAGTTAGCAGTGCCAACTCTACACAAGGTTACTTCAGGTTTGATATGAATACACTGGAATCAGAAAAAGTATCAGCAGAAGGTGAAGTGTTCAATGCATCGGACCTTGCAGGTAGTGCATTGCTTGCCGAAAAGAAAAAAGATGATAAGGTAAGCGAGGTAAAACCAGAAGACGCCATAGCCCAAACTGATAAAAGCCGCCTGACTGAATTATTGCAGAAAAACAGTTTGTCAGTTTATCCTAACCCGGTTGCAACCGGCAGCATGGTAAGGCTTTCTTTTGGCGATCAGCCTAAAGGCAAGTATGCCATTCAGTTTTTAGATATTTCAGGTAAAATGATCAGTTCAAAAGAAGTAACCATCAACAGCAAAATGCAGGTGCAGGATTATAAAGTACCGGAGTTGTTATCGAGGGGAAATTACCTTATAAAAGTAGTGAACGATCAAAACAAACTGATTGGAATCAATACCATCATCGTACAATAATACCATTGCAAATTTTTATTAAACCCCGGCAAGCCCGGGGTTTATTTTTTATGTTGATGTTTTGTGAATGATTAACCAACCAGGGGTTGCATACGCTATCTGCAATATCTTGCCGGCATGAAATTATTCTTAGCCTTCCTGCTCATCGGCATTGGCACCTATGCACAAACCGACGTTTCCAAAATGCCTGCAATAGCCGCAAACTACTTACCAGCAACCGTTGCTTTTGACGGGCATACGTTGACAGACAATGATGTGGACGGTGTACTAATCATAAAAAAAGAAAAAAATTTTTATGTTAGAAATTTCAATGGGCCTGCTTTTTTCTCGTGGTGGGGTGTTATACCAAACGATGGAAAAGATGATTATGCAGCTTCGCAAAAAGCCATCAACGACTGTATAAAATTTAAAAATGTTAGCGCCCTGTGTTATGGCAACGGCACGTACGATTACTCCGAAGGCTTGGTAATACGCCGTGGTGAAATTGGCAAGCCTTCGGAGTATGTAACGTTAAGTATTTATGGTGATGGCAATTCATTCGACCCATCTATTGGTGGTGGTACACAAATAAACCTGCTCGATAAAAATGGCGCAGCATTTTACCTTCAAAAGGGCAAAGGTTGCACCATAGAAAACCTGCGGGGCATCGGTCAAAACAAAGGACTTTACAACTACACTATGTACGATGTTGTAAACGACAAATCAACTTTTATAACCAATGGTGTAAGCGATGCACGAACAGCGCCACATGCTTTTATTGTAATAGATCCGTTTGGAAGTAAAGACGTAGCACAGAAATACAAAGGCAAGGAAAAATTTTACAGTGAAGTATCCATATCGGGTAGTACAAGTATTAAGCTCGATAACATTTATGCCTCCGCTTTTGTGGCGGGTATTTGTATTTCGCCGGCTGGCCTGCAAAACGGAGAAAACATTTTTATTACCAATCCGTGGGTTGATTACTGCAAGTCGGGTATAACCACGGGTTCAACACAAAACAGAACGGTGCAGGTAAAAAACTTTACATGCTGGGGAAATACATTGTATTGTTTCGATAGCTATTCCTACTCCCCAGGTGGTAATGGTTGCCCACCTTACGTGGACGGATTTAATATTGCCGGCGGTAACAAATGGATATACCGGTGCGGCGCCTGGTACGGCAATGCGTTTACTTTAAACAATGGTCATGCAGAAGAAGTGTATGGGTTGGGTGGTTGCTTTGAAGGGCGCACCACTTCGTTTTATATGAACCGTGGCGATATCTATTTAATGGGAACGCAGATGGTTGGGAATAAGCTTATCCGCCTGCCAAACCAAATACTGCAATGCGGGCTTGCCGGTATCACAAACAGCCTGATAACTTACTATGGCAAGCCGCAGGCTTATATTGGTTTATCGGTTGCTGCCGCCAATGTAATTACCAGTACGCTTAGCTCGCCGCTTACCGTAACGCAGGGAATACTCAGGTACAATCTCTGCGATTTCTCCACCCATAGTGAACCGCCATCCGACGGACTTGCTTGGGAAAATGTAACGGGGGAAGCTGTGAAAGTTTTAGGTGTAGATGAAAAAACAAACACCTGGACATTTATAACTGAAAAAGAAAACTTAGGATCGTACGTTAGCTACTACAGCAAAACCCTGAAGGGCGAATTTGGCTACGGAGGGGAAGTATTTTTTGGCGGCGGTATAGTTGAAAAAGTGAGCAATAAATTGGTAACGGTAAAAGGCATTCCGTACCAGTTGGAAAAAGGAATAGAGATATCGGTGTACACGCAAAAACTTAAAAAGAAGTAAACCTGTTTACAAGACATTCCTGCTTCAGCGAAGATTACCAACGCGCAACACGCTAATGTTTACCTTTGCCTTCCAACGTAAACTTACCTGCCATGGCTTTGTCGTCTACCTTCATCCGGGATGTTGTTAAGCGTTTTGAAACTTATAAATCGCTTGGCGATAAAACATTTGATCAACTGCAGGAAAAAGATTTTCATTATCAGCCATCCGGCGAGAGCAATAGCATAGCGATTATTATTCAACACATTTATGGCAACGCCCTCAGCAGGTGGACAAATTTTTTAACCGAAGACGGTGAGAAGGAATGGCGTAAAAGAGACGCCGAATTTGAAATAATAAATGCATCTAAGCTCAACCTTCTATCGCTTTGGAAGGAAGCATGGGAGCTTGTTTTTAAAACGCTCAATAGTCTTTCCGAAGACGATTTGTTGAAAACGATTTATATAAGAAAGGAACCCTTGATAGTGTACGATGCCATCCTTAGGCAGTTGGCACATTACCCATACCATGTTGGGCAAATTGTTTTTATTGGCAAGATGATTAAGGATACGGAATGGCAAAGCCTGAGCATCCCTAAAGGTAAAAGCATTGAGTATAACCAAAGCCTTCAGTAATGTATCATTTGGAAAAAGCCCCGGGCAGAACAGCCAGTGTAAATGGCAAAGATTACCTGTTCTTTTCAGGCTACTCCTACCTGGGCATGGGGCATGTTCCGGAGTTTTTACAACTGGTGCAAAAGGGCATGGATAAGTTTGGATTGCTTCATCCATCTTCGCGCATCTCCAACACAAGGCTTGACCTTTATACGCAATTTGAACGTCACCTGTCGTTACTAACCGGCTGCGACGAAACAGTAACCTTTAGCTCAGGCTACCTTGCAGCAAGGGCTGTGGTTGATCTGTTTGTAAAAAAAGAAACAAATTGTTTTGTGGCTCCGGGCACACATGCAGCTTTGCAAAATGGAGTTAAATCGTTACCACTGCAAAGGCAATGGAAAAAATCGCTCATTCAAACAATTGAAGATTCCATTGAAAGAGAATTTATATTGTTAGCCGATTCAGTAAATCCCTTAACTGCTTCCATACAGGATTTTAATTTCCTCAACAGTTTGTCGCCACGTAAAAAACTTACCTGCGTTATAGACGACTCCCATGGCATTGGTTACATGGGTTCGGGCGGCGAGGGTATCTGTCACTTCCTTCCACATTTGCCCAATGTGGAGTTTGTGCTAACCTATTCACTTTCCAAGGCTTTACATATTAATGGCGGCGGTGTAAGTTGCAGCCGGCATATCGCGCAGCAATTACGTTATTCTCCTTACTATTCCGGCAGCACACCCATAGCGCCTTCCAGTGTTTTTGCATTTATGGAGGGGCAACACCTTTACCAAACGCAGCATGTTAAACTGTATAAAAATATTAACCGATTCAGTCAATACATTAAGGATGTGCAGGGCATCATCAGCCATCCATCTTTACCTGTATTTTTATTAAAGCCCGAGTTTGACCAATCGATGTTTCATCCGCACCAGGTCATCATATCTTCCTTCTCCTATCCCGACCCGCTGGGCACACGCATTAACCGGATCGTACTAAATGCTCTCCATACCGAATCTGATCTTAGAAAAACTGCATGGCTTTTAATGGAGATGATGGTATAAGTTTTAGCGTTATCAAATTGTTCAAAGGGTTGTTTCCATTATTTCACTTACCATGTAAACAACTCCCATGGTTTCAATTACACATTTTAAACTAATTTTATTTTTACACTAAATTTTGATGATTGTTATGCAACAGAAACTACAGGCATCTATAACAGCAGTTGGCGGATATGTTCCTGAATACGTTCTTACCAATAAGATATTGGAAACAATGGTGGACACAAATGATGAATGGATAAAAAGCCGCACCGGCGTTGAAGAAAGGAGAATATTAAAAGGGGAAGGTAAAGGAACATCGGACCTTGGTGTACCAGCAGTGCTCGACCTGTGCAAAAAGCGTGGCATCGATCCGAAAGAAATTGACTGTTTAATTTGTTGCACTGTTACAGCCGATATGTTGTTTCCGGCAACTGCAAATATTATTTGCGATAAAATTGGCGCTACCAACGCGTTTGGTTTTGATTTGGGCGCAGCATGTTCAGGGTTCTTATTCGGCCTTACTACCGGCAGCGCCTTCATTGAAAGCGGCCGTTATAAAAAAGTGGTAGTAGTGGGGGCCGATAAAATGAGCGCAATTGTAGATTACAGCGACCGGACTACCTGTATAATATTTGGCGATGGCGCCGGAGCAGTGTTGTTGGAACCTGGTGAAGAAGGGTATGGTGTATTGGATAGTTTGTTGAAAAGTGATGGCAGCGGTGGCAAGTATTTGCACATGAAAGCAGGTGGTTCGTTAAAGCCTTCATCGGTAGAAACAGTGGCGGCAAAGGAACATTATATATACCAGGAAGGGCAGGCGGTTTTTAAGTTTGCCGTAGTTGGTATGGCAGATGTTGCCTACGAGTTGCTTGAGCGAAACAACCTTACCGGCGACGACATTGCCTGGCTGGTACCACACCAGGCAAACAAACGAATTATTGATGCAACTGCAAACCGTATGGGCATCTCCAGCGATAAAGTAATGCTGAACATACAACGTTATGGCAATACCACTTCGGGCACTATCCCATTGTGCCTGTGGGACTGGCAGGATAAATTAAAAAAAGGAGATTACTTAGTACTGGCTGCGTTTGGTGGTGGCTTTACGTGGGGAGCAACATTGATTAAGTGGGCTTATAATAGTTGAGACGTGGATGGGTTGAAAAGTTGAATAGAAAGTTTTGAGTGCCGCCTTTACAAGGTGGCATTTATATTTAGATGAAATGGGTTCACTTTTTTCTGGTCCAAAGTATAAAGTCGGTTGGCTCAATTTTTTGCACACCTAACTGGCGAAGCATATTTACCAACTGTCCCCTATGGTAAGTTCCATGGTTGAATACATGCATCAACATTTCGTAAAGCGGTTGTTTAAATCGTTCCCGTTTTGAATTTTGATAGGCAAACACATGCTCTAGTAAAAGTTGGGAGGCGCCATCAACCCAATCAACCCATTGTTTAGTCTGGGCAAGTAGGTTGTTGCACACTTCCACCATGCTTTGTTCAACCGTGTCGCTTGTCAGTAATACGGGTTCCAACAACTTCATTCGTTGCCACCAGCTATGCTCTGTTTGCCACATGTGCAAAGTGGTTTTATATATACTGCCGAAGCTGCCCGGCAATTCAAAATGCTGTTGCTCCGGCGTAAGTTGCAGTACAGCATTCATTATTTTTTGATTTGCCCAAAGGTTGTAGGCAGCGTATTGTTTACAAATCTCCTTCAATGGATTTATTTACTTTTGGATTGTACCGTGAACAGAAATACAATCAAATTTAACCAACAGCCTGTAAGGTTTCAATTACAATTTTCAACAAATGCCTAACAAAAAAGTTCCACTAAGCGGGTTTAGTTCCATAGCTATACATGGCAACGAAAACAAACATCCAAATTCAGCGCATCTAACTCCTATTTATGCTACATCCACCTTTACATTCGATACCGCCCAGCAAGGTATGGAAAGATTTGACGGGCAGCAGGAAGGATACATTTACAGCCGTTGGGGCAATCCCACATTTACAGATGCGGAAAATGTGATAGCAGCCCTGGAAACCTTTGGCGTTACTGATGAAGACGGCAACCCGTTAAAAGTGATAGCGCAGTTACATGCCAGCGGGCAGGCGGCAATGACAACTATGTTCATGAGCAACCTGAAACCCGGCGATAAAATCCTCACCCACTTTTCACTGTATGGTGGCACGCAGGAACTAATGTTGAAAGTGCTTGCGCAAACAGGCGTTGAAACCATTATAGCCGACCTGCGTGATCCAGCCATTACTGCCGAAGCTTTTGCAAATAACACCGGCATTAAGCTGGTGCATATTGAAACCCCAGCCAACCCAACCATACAATGTGTAGATATTGAAGAGGTAGCAAAAATTGCCAAGCAACATGGCGCCCTGGTAACGGTTGATAATACGTTTGCCACGCCGTACCTGCAGCAACCATTTAAGTATGGGGTCGATTTTGTTTTTCATTCCACTACCAAATTTTTAAACGGACATGGTACCGCCATTGGTGGCGTATTGCTGGGCAGGGATATCAATTTCATGAAAACAAAAGCAACAAAGTGGCACCGTTTACTTGGTGGAAACAGTAACCCGTTCGATGCTTTTTTATTGTTACAGGGGATGAAGACCCTGGAAATAAGAATGGAACGCCATTGCCACAACGCCATGGAAGTAGCAGCATTTTTAGAACAGCATCCGAATGTAGAAAAGGTCAATTATACAGGTCTCCCCTCCCACCCCGATCATTATACTGCGGCTAAACAAATGGCACACTTTGGCGCTATGCTCAGCTTTGAATTACGCGGTGGTATTGAAGCCGGTAAAAAATTTATAGATAACCTCCAGGTTTGTGTTCGCGCTGTTTCGTTGGGTACTGTTGA
>JANPIA010000096.1:0-3713 GCA_031424735.1 Segetibacter sp. | reverse complement strand
GAATGTGCGAGTAAAGATAATTCTGCCCTGCTTTTTTTTGCTTTTGTTTTCCTGCTCCAAAAAACACGAAACGCCCCTGTTTGAACTGCTGCCAAATACCGGTATTAATTTTCAAAATAATGTAGAGGATGGCAAGCTTGAAAACAGTTTTCTATTTCGAAATTTTTATAACGGCGGCGGAGTTGCTATAGGCGATATCAACAATGACGGGTTGCCCGATGTTTTTTTAACATCGAACATGGCGGAGAATAAATTGTATTTGAACAAAGGCGAATTAAAGTTTGAAGATATTACGGTAAAGGGTGGTTTTAAGCAAGATAGTATGTGGAGTACAGGGGTTGTAATGGCAGATATTAACAACGATGGATGGTTGGATATTTACGTTTGCAACTCAGGGCACATGACCACGGGTAACCGGCGCAATAAATTATACATCAACAACCGCAACCTCACATTTAGCGAAGCCGCCGCCAAATATGGCCTGGACCATTCGGCATATACCACGCAGGTTTCGTTTTTTGACTACGACCTTGATGGAGACCTGGATTGTTTTATGATAGACAACAGTCCCATACCCGTTAATACGCTCAACTATGCCAACCAGCGCGATCTGCCCGAACAGCAATGGAAAGTAGCCGACTTTTTAAAAGGCGGCGGTAACCATTTATTCAGAAATGATAACGACCATTTTGTTGAAGTTACACAGGAGGCTGGCATCCATGGGAGCCTCATCAGTTTTGGCTTAGGTGTTTCCGTAGGCGATAAGAATAACGATGGCTACCCCGATATATATGTTTCAAATGATTCGTACGAAAGGGATTACTTATACATCAACCAAAAAAACGGCACGTTTAAAGACGATTTTGAAAAGTGCATACCCCATACCAGTTTCTCCTCTATGGGTGCCGATATTGGTGACATTAACAACGATGGCCACCCCGATATTTTTAATACCGATATGCTGCCCGATGATGATTATCGCCTGAAAACGACCGGCGCATTCGATAACATTGATTTGTACAACAGTAAAGTAAATGCGGGCTTTTATCACCAGTATGTAAAGAATTGCCTGCAGCTTAATAACCGCAACGGAACCTTTACGGAGATAGCCAACTACAGCGGCATATCTGCAACCGACTGGAGTTGGGGCGCTTTAATGTTTGATATGGACAATGATGGCTACAACGATATTTATGTTTGTAATGGTGTGGCCAGGGATGTTACGAATTTGGATTTCATGGATTTTTTTGCCAACACAGTGATACAAAAAATGGTGTTAACAGGAGAGAAAGAAAGCGTGTACAAAGTGCTTGATGAGATACCAAAAACTCCACTTGTAAATAAAGTTTATCATAACCAGCACAACCTGCAGTTTACCGATAAGGCAGTTGCCTGGGGTTTGGGGCAACCCACATTTTCAAACGGGGCGGCTTATGGCGATTTGGATAATGACGGTGACCTGGACCTGGTTGTAAACAATATTAACCAACCTTCTTTTGTATACCGCAACAACAGCCGCGAAATAAACAAAAACCATTTCATTGCCGTTACTTTAAAGGGCAGGGATAAAAACAAATTTGCCGTAGGCAGTTACATTAAAGTTTATAGTGGCAGCGAGATATTGAGCCGGGAAGTTTTACCGAGCAGGGGCTTCCAGTCTTCAATCGACTATAAGCAGGTTATTGGTTTAGGAAACAAAACGTCAGTCGATTCGATTGTAATTATGTGGCCCGACCGCTCAACGATCACCTACCACAAACCTGCAATAGATTCTGCCTATGTTATTCAACAGGATACCGGTATCAGCCCGGTGAACAACAATGTTAGTACAGCACAGGTAATATTATTCGACACTGTTAGACACGTGTTTGAAAAACATACAGAGGATAGCTACATAGATTTTTATTACGAACGCAACGTACCAAAAATGCTTTCACGCGAAGGGCCAAAAGCAGCCGTGGGAGATGTAAATGTTGATGGCTTAGACGATGTTTATATTGGTGGAACAGTCAACCATCCGGGTCAATTGTATCTGCAAAACAAAGCAGGCGGCTTTACTAAAAGTGCGCAAAAAAACTTTAAACAGTTTGCCGATTTTGAAGATGTTGCTGTATTGTTTTTTGATGCCGACCACGATGCCGACCTGGATTTATTGGTTTGTCCTGGTGGCAACAACAACCCGCCCGAAAGCAGGCAAATGCAGTTGCGGCTTTTTAAGAATGATGGCAAAGGGAATTTCGCAATAGATGTAACGGCCTTTCCAACTTCGGGTATGAATGTATCGGTAGCAATTGCAAACGACTTCAATCAAGATGGTTTTGATGATTTATTTATTGGTGGAAGAAGCGACCCACGGAATTATGGTGGCAACCCATCGAGCTACCTGTTTGTAAACAATGGTAGCGGCAAGTTTACCGACATCGCCAAAACAAAAAATGCAGATATAGCAAACATTGGAATGGTCACCTCGGCATCGTTTGCAGATGTGGATGGTGATAAACAAAAGGAGCTGATCATTGCAGGTGAATGGATGTCGCCAAGAATATTTCGCTACACACAAGATCATTTTGCAGAAATAAAAACAAGCTTAAATGATCTGTTTGGCTGGTGGCAAAGCCTTTCTGTTGCGGATTTGGATGGCGACGGAGACAACGACCTGGTACTCGGCAACGTGGGAGAAAACTTTTATGTTCGCCCCGATAAAGAACATCCCGTAAAATTATGGCTGAACGATTTTGACCAGAACAATTCAACCGACCGGATCATTACCAGCACCATCAATAATAAAGACATGCCCGTTTTTTTAAAACGCGAAATGGAAGACCAGATACCGATGCTGAAGAAAAACAACCTTAAGCACCACGACTATGCCGTTAAATCCATACAACAATTATTTACGCCGGATGTATTGAAAAAAAGTGTGCAAAAACAATTCAATTATTGCAGTTCGGTTATTGCATACAACGAGGGCAACGGTAAATTTAAAGTGGTCAAAATGCCGCTCGCCGAACAGTTGTCTTCTGTAAATGCCATCCATTGCTCCGATATAAATCATGATGGGAAACTGGATATTATTTTAGGTGGAAATGAATTTGGTTTTCTACCGCAGTTTGAACGATTGGATGCAAGTGCTGGCGGGCTATTGATGAACGATGGTAAAGGCTTCTTTCAGAATATTGATAACCTGTCATCGGGTTTTGCAGTTAAAGGGCAGGTACGCGATATTAAAGAGATAAAAGGCCCCACGGGTACGCAGATATTGTTCTTGCAAAACAACGACTACCCCGTATTGTATAAAGCAGGCAAAAAATTAGCGGGCAAAACCGGTAAGCATTAAAAGTAAAACATGCCTCAAAAGTTTTTCAACACTTGTACAATCATACTGCTTGGCATTCTCTCCTGCAATCCATCACAAAAAAAAACAGCGCCATTATTCGAGGTTTTAGAAAGCGAAAAAACCGGATTGCATTTCAACAACAAGCTTACTCCCACCAATAAATTCAACATGTTTAAATACATGTACTTTTACAATGGAGCCGGTGTTGGTGCTGCTGATTTTAATAACGATGGACTGACCGACCTTTTCTTTTCAGCTAACCAATCGGCAAATAAATTATACCTCAACAAAGGAAATCTTCAGTTTAACGATGTAACCGTACAAGCAAACATACCGCACGACAGCGCCTGGTCCACCGGCGTATCCGTTATCGATA
>JANPIA010000095.1:0-3045 GCA_031424735.1 Segetibacter sp. | reverse complement strand
GATAGAAAAAATTGAACCTTATTTTAATGGCGGCTTGCTGTTGGAATTAAAAGGGGGCGAAAAAATTGAGGTAAGCCGCAGGCAAACTGTTAAGTTTAAAGAAATGATGAGTTTGTAAATGCATTCATCCCTTTGTATCGCCTTTTCGGTTCACTCCTTATTACCTTGCTTTTATTACAACATTGCGCCAAACTATTAATCTACCCAAACCAATTATAAACCTTAGAAACACTCATATATTTTTAATATGCGCATCAAATGTTTAATACCGGTCTTCTTAATGCTATGTTTTACTATTTCTGTTTTTGGCCAAAAAATCAATAAGCTCATACTGGAAAAAGAAGTTGAAAGGATTGAGACTGTTCTTTCGGCCAATGATATGGAAGGACGAAAAACTTTTACACCCGGTAACGATAAAGCTGCGGCCTTTATAGAAAACGAGTTTAAAAGCATCGGGCTAAAAACTTTAAATGGTGCGGCAGGTTACCTGCAGAAATTTACACTGGTTAAACCTAAAACAGCCAGCCTTGCAGTTACTTTAAACAACCAGCCGGTCGATAATGGAAAGGTGATTATAATTTCCTCCGCTGCGGAGTTAAAAGTGAACAATGGCTCGGGGTATGAAAAACGATATATAAAATCAGGTAGCCTAAGCGCTGCGGCAGGCAAGTTGATAACCGAAAATAAAAACATGCTAGTGATAGTTGATACGAGCTTTGCACGAAATTTTCCACGGCTCTCCGGTTTTAAAAACCAGTTTTTAAAGTCTGATAAAAACATCGTGTTTGTACTGTCGGCCGATGATCCTGGTAGTTATACAATCGATTTAAAACAGGAAATAGTTGAACCTGTATTAACGAATGTTGTTGGTGTAATATCGGGTAAAAGCAGGAAGGATGAATTTGTGATATTTTCAGGTCATTACGATCACCTCGGCGTTGGCAAAGCTGTTAATGGCGACTCAATATACAATGGCGCAAACGACGATGCGGCCGGGATTACAGCTATCATTATGCTGGCTAAATATTTCAAAAAATTAAAGAACAATGAACGCACTTTAATTTTTGCCGCATTCACTGCCGAAGAAATAGGTGGTTACGGATCGCAATATTTTTCTAAGCAATTACAGCCCGAAAAAGTTGCTGCAATGTTTAATATTGAAATGATTGGTACAGAAAGCAAATGGGGCAGAGGTTCGGCTTACATTACTGGTTACGAGAAAACAGATATGGGAAAAATATTGGAAAAAAACCTGGAGGGTTCGTCGTTCAAATTTTATCCTGATCCTTACACCACGCAACAATTATTTTATCGTTCAGATAATGCAACACTTGCCCGTTTAGGAGTACCTGCACACACCATATCCACTTCAAAAATGGATGATGAGCCCAACTACCACAAACCCAGCGACGAAACAGGTACGCTCGATTTGAAGAATATGACAGAGATCATCAAAGCCATTGCATTGAGCGCAAAATCTATTGTTTCCGGTAAACACACACCATCGCGTGTGAATACTGCCGACCTGGTGCGATAAAAAAATTGCATTAAACCGGGATGTAAATATCAAACCGTGCACCCACATTTTTTTCGCCCGACGCTATGATGATGCCCTGGTGATTCTCCACCACTTTCTTAACAATGGCAAGCCCGATACCTGTACCCGGAAATTCTTCTTTGCCATGTAACCGTTGAAAAACTTCGAAGATCCTTTCTTTGTATGCCGGGTCGAAGCCAATGCCGTTATCGGAAATCTTAATATGGCAGTAGTTTACATTGTGCAACAGCTTTTCTGTATTTAGCTTTTCGCCTTTATCGGTAACAGAAGTTACAATTATGTGAGGTGGAATGCCGGGTTTAGCAAATTTTAATGAATTGCCAATCAGGTTGTGCAGCAACTGATGAAACTGGAAGGGAATAATAGGGGCTTCGCACATTTTACTAACTTCAACAATTGCCTGCTTTTCATCAATTATCTCCTTAAAATCCTGCTTTACATTTTCGGCAATTATACCCAGATCAGTTAGTTCAAACTTTCGATCTGCGGTGTTTAGCCGGCTGAATGATAACAGGTCTTCAATTAATTTTTGCATACGACCTGCAGCCGATTGCATACGTCTGAAATAGTCTTTACCCACCTCTGTAAAGTTGCTGCCTTCACGGTCTAAAATCCTGCCGGCAAAAGTTTGAATTTTTCGCAGTGGTTCCTGCAAATCGTGGCTGCTTACATAAGTGAACGACTCCAGTTCCTTGTTCATTTTCAGGAGTTCATCATTTTTACGCTCCACCTGTAGTTTGGCAAGTTGCAATTCGCTGGTCCGTTCCTGCACGGCATGTTCAAGCTTTTGGCGCTGTTCTTTTTGTTGTTGAATTTCAGCCATACTGCCTATCCACTTTATAATTTTTCCCTGTTCGTCCTTTACGGCGCTTGCGCGGCTGAGGTGCCATTTATAGGTGCCGAATCTGTCTTTTATACGGAACTCCATTTCAAAATAATCTCCTGTTTCTACCGAACGATTCCAACGGGTTTTTATAGCTGGAAGGTCGTCAGGGTGCATCAATATCATCCATCCCTGGCTATACAAATTTTCCAGGGTAACGCCTGTATAGCTTTCCCAGTTCCGACTATAATAAGTTACATTACCAACTGCATCGGCAGTGTTTATTTTATCGGGTAACAACTCTGCCAGTTGCCTGAAGTTTTCTTCACTTTTACGTAAAACCAGTTCGGCTTTTTTTATTTCAGTGATATCGCGATATGTGAGAGATACTCCATAAAAGGTTCCGTCTTCTCCAATTACCGGGTAATTATGCCGTTCCACAATTTTACCGTTGATTAATTCGAGTAATATGGTATCGGCGCTTAATGGGTTTTCGTGAATGTATTTATTTTTAGCTATCAAATGTTCGGGGCTTACAACCTGCGATAGCGTAAATCTTATGATTTGTTCCTGATCTATACCCTGTGCAATTTGTGGTGGCAGGTTCCATATTTCAACATACCGTTTGTTGAAGGAGATAATTTTTCCTTTATCGTCGACTAAT
>JANPIA010000094.1:0-6527 GCA_031424735.1 Segetibacter sp. | reverse complement strand
AAAATGCCGGGCATGATTTTCATGCACTGTATCATTAAATCTTTAACAATGGAAAAGAAACTACAAGGACAAATTGCAATCATAACCGGCGGTAGCAGCGGTATAGGTATGGGTGTTTCTAAAGCGCTGGCAAGCGAAGGTGCTACCGTTGTGGTCAATCATTCCTCTGCAAAATCTGCCGACAAGGCTAATGAGGTGTTACAAGAGATTAAAGCAGCAGGCGGACAAGGAATGATCTATCAATGCGATGTCAGCAAAGAAGAGGAAGTGGTAAAGATGTTTGGTGATGTTATTCAACAATATGGAACTATAGATATTTTAGTAAACAATGCAGGCATTCAGCAGGATGCCTCCTTAGTTGATATGACCCTCGACCAATGGAATAAAGTTATTGGTGTAAATCTTACCGGCCAGTTTTTATGTGCCCGTGAAGCCATAAAAGAATTTTTGAAAAGAGGTATTAAACCTGAGCGCTCGGTGGCTGCCGGAAAAATAATTTGTATGAGCAGTGTACATGAAGTGATACCCTGGGCTGGTCATGCAAACTATGCAGCCAGTAAAGGCGGCATCAGCCTGTTTATGAAGAGCATTGCACAGGAGTATGCTCCTAAAAAAATTCGCATCAACAGCATTGCCCCCGGCGCAATAAAAACAGAGATTAACAAAGAAGCATGGGAGACACCTGAAGCAGAAAATAAATTGCTACAGCTTATACCGTATGGCCGTGTTGGTGTTGTAGAAGATATTGGAAAGGCTGCTGTTTGGTTGGCCAGCGATGATAGCGATTATGTTACAGGAGCCACCATGTTTATTGATGGTGGTATGACACTCTATCCCGGCTTTGCGGACAATGGATAGCAGGAGCGTTGGTGGTTGATGGTTGATCGTTGGTGGTTGTCAATGCTTTAATAACGTTGACCGTTGAAGGGTGCTCTATCACTAACTACATTAGCTTAAAGCTTACCTGACAAATCAAATATTTTCTATAGTACCCCCATAAACAAATTGTAGAGACTAGCTAAGCCAGTTTGTTCCAAATTTTTATCCAGTTAGTAAATTCTGAAGGTCTGATGGAATAGCGGGCAATATTTCCCTCATGTAAGCTCATTAACTCTACTTCTATAGCTTCTTTAAATTAATTCCGACAAAATTTATGTATTTCCGACAAGCATTTACACTATTCCGCCAGATTTGTCATAAAAAGACATAATTCCGCCAAATTTTGCTTTATTCAGACAAAAGTTATTCAATTACGACAACTAAATAAGAATCATGGCAAATCAAAACCTTAAATGAGCTAATTCCGGCTCTTCAATAATCACTTTTCTTTAAAAGCTTTTGGTGTTACACCAAACTTAGATTTGAATACGGTGGAGAAGTAAGCAGGGGATGAAAACCCCACTTTATAAGCGATCTCGCTGATAGAAAGTTCCTCGTGTTGTAAAAAATACCGGGCTTTTTGCAGCCTGCTATTCAATATGTAATCGTTTACGTTAACGTTTAATAAGGCCTTTACTTTTCTATACAATTGAACCCTCGAAACGCCCAACGCCTTACAAATATCCTCTACACTAAATTCATCGTTAGACAGGTTGGTTTCTACTAGTGAGGTAAACTCACTGATAAACTTTCGATCCAGTTTACCAACTGTTTGTGTTTTTAAATTTGAGGGTAGCTCTGCTGTATAATGTTCTTTTAGCATAGCCCGGTTGGCCAGCAGGCTCTTAATGGTCTGCTCAAGAAACTGTAAATTAAAAGGCTTGGTAATGTAGGCATCGGCCATTTTGCGCATACCCTCAATCTGGGTTTGTATATTGGTTTGTGCTGTTAATAAAATAATGGGAATATGAGAGGTGCGAACATCACTTTTGAATGTATTCACGAGGGTAAGTCCATCCTTACCCGGAATAAGGATGTCTGAAATAATGAGATCGGGCACCGTGTCGAATGCCTGTTGCAAAGCCTGCTGGCTATTTTCAGCTTCTAAAATTTCATATTCATTGCCTAAGCGGTCTCTTAAAAATCCCCTCAGGTCATCATTGTCTTCAACCAGCAAAATGGAAAGCTCTTTTTCCTTACCTGCTACCTTCATTTCGTTGGGTAAGGATTTTTCCTTTTCCAGGTCGGTTGTATACACTTTTTGGTTCTCGTAAAACAACGGGTAGGTGGCATCGCTTTCTGCCCGTTCTTCAGCCTGCAAATGTTTATTGCCAAGGGGTAAAATAATGGTAAAGGTGGTGCCTTTATTTTTTTCGCTTACAACAGAAATGGTTCCTTTATGTAGCTTAATAAGTTCTTTAGAAAGAGCAAGCCCAAGGCCCGATCCCTTATGGTTTTCATATTCGCCCTGGAAAAAAATATTAAAAAGTTTACTTACCACTTCTTCGCTCATACCTATACCATTGTCTTCCACCGTAATTATTACAGATGAATTTTCATAGTTCTTTTTAATGTTTACATGCACATAGCCATTGTCGCGGGTAAACTTAAAGGCATTCGACAGCAGGTTAAAGATTACTTTATCCAGCATATTAATGTCGAACCATACCGGTAAGTCGCGTTCGCTTGTAAACAACCGCAGGTCAATATTTCTTTTCTGCGCTATGGTTTTATACGATTCCAAAATGTCTGTAATAAAGGGAAGAATATCGTTCTCCGAAGCACTGATCTTCATTTTATCTACCTCGATTTTTCTAAAGTCTATTAATTGATTGACCAGCCGTAACAGCCGGATCACATTTTTGTGGATGAGGTTTAGGTATTGCGATTGCGGACTATTTTTTGTTTTGAGCAGCAGCTCTTCCAACGGCGCTAATATTAAAGTAAGCGGCGTTTTAAACTCATGAGAAATGTTGGTGAAGAAATTAACCTTAGCCTCGTTGGCAAGTTGGGCTTTGGCAGACAGTTCTTCCAGTTGGCCTTTTTGCTCCAGTATTTCCAGGTTTTGTTCGTGCAGTTTGTGATTGATCTTTTTGTTTTCGCGAAGCGAATAAAAAATAACACCTCCCAAGCTTATTGCCAGGATTAAAAACCCGATCAATGTGTACAATAAATTTTGCTGGCTATTGTAAGTTTTGCGCTGGTCTTCCAGCATTTTTTGTTGCCGCTCAATGGAGGTCTGCTGGCTGATGATCTTGCCCGATTGTAATTGCATTAACCGCACATTGAACGAATCAATGACCATCGTTTGTAAAATGTTGTCCTTTTTAACCTCCCCATTATCTAAAATGCGTACCGCCACCCTAATAGCTTCTTCGCCACCGGTGGGATACAACATGGTTGCCGTTAACACCCGGTCGCTTACAAACGGCCTTCCGCAACCGTTGCAGGGCAAGCCATCTACTCCAATAATCTTGGGTATACTGTTGCCTGTCTTACTAAATACCTCGTAGGTAGAATAGGCCATCATATCGTTGTGGGCAAAAATCAGGTCCACCGCAGGATTGGTGGCAGCTACTTTGGCAACTTCCTTTTTTGCAACTTCCCTGTACCATTCACCGTTAATGCGTTTGGTTAACTGCAAGCCGGGATATGTTTTAATGGCATCTGTAAATCCTTTGTCTCTTTCAATAGCGGGGGTAGATTTGGGAAGGCCGGTAACTTCCATAATAGTACCCTTGCCATTTAAGATACTGGCTGCATACTGGCCCGCCATTTTTCCAACCTGGTAATTGTCGCCCCCAACATAAGCGGTAAATGATGGTGTGGCAATTTTTCGGTCTACTACTATTACAGGTATACCCTTGTTAAAAGTCTCTTCAACTATAGGAGTGAGGGGTTCGGCTTCGTTAGGCGATATAATCAAAAGGTCAATTCCAAGCCCCAACAGATTATTAACCTGGTTTATCTGCTTCTCACTGTTGCCATCGGCCTGGCGGTAAATGAATGATACATTGGGATGAAAAGCTAATTCCCGTTTCATTTCCTGCAACATGGTTTTTCGCCAGTCGTCCGACTCAACGCATTGTGAAAATCCAATTAAAAACTTCTTTTCATTTTTAGTGTTGCAGGAATAAAATAAAAAGCACATACCTATCGCCAGGACATATTGGGCAAACTTTATTTTACCGCAGAACAACTCCCGGTATGGCAAGCATGTTTTCATACAATCATTCACTTTTTAAACCTATGGTTTAATCTGCTATAGCTGTTAATGGCATCAGGATTACAATTTCCGCCAACGAAATCTTAGCAATACTTACTGCAAGTAGCGTAATTTTTTTTGATTTCAAATTTTTTAGCAACAGGACCAGTTTACATTTTAGAAATATGTGCTGAAAATTGCCATCTACTTGTTTTTAAATGAAACGAAATTGAAAATAGGTGTTACAAAATTGAAAGATGAAAAAATATTTTATTAGACAACTGATTATAAATCAAACTATTATTTAAAACTTTTAAATAAATCAAATTTATAAATTATTTGAAACGATAACACATAAAATAGGTGAGCGGCAGGGCTAAATTGCTTCAAAATCGCTTGCCACATGTTTACCAAAAATCCATCTGTTACAGCCACACCCGGCTTTCGGCCAATATTAACTGTGCTGTTTTTCACAGCTCAATTAGCTGCTTTTCAAAGAATACTTACCCTTTTTAATCAAAGCCTTTCTCTTTTTCAAACAAGTATTATATGGAGTAATGCAAATGCTTTTTTTAAACTGGGCATAGTTAAAAGGTACAGTATTTCCCAAACTCCAATTTCTAAAATGCTTATGGGCCGACCCCGAAAATTACTTGAAACCTGTAGTTGCGGTTAGTCTGTTCACCAGGTCATCCTGCAAAATGCTCTCTTTTAAATACGATTGCCTCACCCATAAAAATTTAAAATGGAACCATCTACAACTCACCAGGTTGTTTGCTTTGGCGAAGTGCTCTGGGATATTTTGCCATCAGGCCCTCTTGCCGGTGGAGCACCCATGAACGTAGCTTACCACCTAAACAAACTGGGCGCTAACCCGGCATTAGTAACTAAAATAGGATTGGATGCTTACGGCGAAAAACTAGTAAACCAGCTTGCCTCCACCGGCCTTTCAACCGAATACTTCTATGTTGATGAGGAGCATCCTACCGGGCTGGTTTATGCCAATGCAAACGATTTTAACGAAGTAATTTATGACATTGTTTATCCATCGTCATGGGACTTTATAGATTGGCAACCAGAACTAACTGAGTTGGTCTCGAACGCTGCCTACTTTGTTTTTGGAAGCCTTACTTCCCGTAATGCGGTATCAAAGAACACGCTTAACCGTCTTTTGCAGGTTGCTAAAAACAAAGTGTTAGACATTAACCTCCGCAGTCCGCATTACCATCGCACTCATGTAGAATTTTTGCTGCACCAGGCCGACATATTAAAGATGAACCTGGCAGAACTTGAACTTATTACCGGTTGGTTCAGCACGTTCAGCTCAATTGAAGAGCGGATGCGCATTGTGCAGGAAACTTTTTCAATTAACACCCTGATCGTAACAATGGGCGGCGATGGTGCTATCGTAAATCACCTCGGCAAAACGTATCACCATGCCGGTTTTAAAGTTCAGGTTGCTGACACCATTGGCAGTGGTGATGCATTTCTAGCCGGTTTTCTTTCAAAATTATTACAGGATGCACCTATAGACGATGCGCTTGCTTTTGCCTCAGCAATAGGTGCTTATATAGCGACCCGTTCGGGAGCCTGTCCCGACTATCAGCTCAAAAACATCACCGATTTAACAAACAACACGCTCTCATCAAAACTTGAAAAACAATTTTAAAACAATTTAAAACCACAATTATGCGAAAACTTGTCTACATGCTTATTGGAGTTCTGCTATGCCTGCCTGGCTGGGCACAACGAACTGTGAATGGAACCGTTACAGATGCCAATAGCGCACCTGTAGTTGGGGCAACCGTTTCTGTAAAAGCAACCAGTATTGGCACCCAAACCGACGGCACCGGAAATTTTAGAATTTCAGTTCCCGGTGGCAGCAACATTCTCACGGTTTCCTATGTGGGAATGGAACCACAGGAAATTTCGGTTGATGGAAAAACCCAGATTTCGGTTTCCATGAAAGCCGCTGCCAATAACATTAACGAAGTAGTAGTGGTTGGTTATACCACACAACGGAAGGCCGATGTTACCGGGGCTGTAGCGGTTGTTGACCTTGCACCCGTTAAGAACACCAGCTCAGGCAATACCATGCAGGCTTTGCAAGGCCGTGTTGCCGGTTTATATATTGAAAAAGATGGCTCACCTAACGGATCGAACGGAAGAATACTAATCCGCGGAGCCAATACGCTTGGCAATAACGATCCGTTGTACATCATTGATGGTATACCTACTACCCGACCCGAAGTTTTTCAAAACATGAACCCCGCTACCATAGCATCTGTACAGGTATTAAAAGATGCCTCTGCCGAATCAATTTATGGAGCCCGTGCCTCTAACGGAGTTATTATTGTGACTACCAAAAACGGTGGTAATACCAATGGTAAAGTTCAGTTTCAGTTTGATAACAGCGTGTCTCTGCAATCAGAAAAATCAATGC
>JANPIA010000093.1:0-4653 GCA_031424735.1 Segetibacter sp. | reverse complement strand
AACAGCATCATGTAAAAAATTGGCCGCGCTTTTCTTCGCCAACAGCTATCCATAAGTTAGCCGCAATTAAAGTTCCGGTTTTAATTTTAACCGGAGGTTTAGACATGCCCGAAATAAAGCAAATGAACACTTACCTGGCGCAAAACATTTCGAACGCAAAACAAATAACCATTGGCGATGCCGGGCATCTCATCAATATTGAAAGACCGCAACGCTTTAACGATGAGGTACGAAAGTTTATCAGTACAAAATAATCCTTCGGCTGGCAGCCATGTTTAACTGTGTTGTATACTTAGTTTATGGAAATGAAATGCCAGTGAAAACGTTGTTTATTGCTTTCGCTATTAACGCAAAATAAATCTATCAACCTTCATTATGTCGTCCCTGACTTTTTCACTTATTCAAACCAATCTTTTTTGGGAAGACAAAGAGAAGAACCTCCAGCTTCTTGAGAAGAAGATATACAACATTGAAGGCAAACCGGAAATAGTGGTATTGCCCGAAATGTTTAGTACGGGCTTCAGCATGCAACCCGAAATATTTGCAGAAACCATGGAAGGACAGACGCTGCAATGGATGAAAAAAGTGAGTGCCGAAAAAAAAATCATCCTAACCGGGAGCATCATGGCAAAAGAACACGAACAATACTTTAACCGCATGATCTGGATGTTGCCGAATGGTCAATACGGCTACTATGATAAGCGCCACCTTTTTGCTTTTGCTAACGAAAACGAGCATTATACCGCCGGCAAAAAACGATTCATCGGATCCGTAAAAGGGTGGAAAATAAACCTGCAGGTATGTTACGATCTGCGTTTCCCGGTATGGGCAAGGCAGCAACCGCAGGATGAACCTGAGTTTGATGTGTTGCTATATGTTGCCAATTGGCCCGAAAAAAGAAGTCATGCCTGGAAAACCCTTTTGCAGGCACGTGCAATAGAGAACCAATGTTATGTGGTAGCCGTGAACCGCACCGGAACCGATGGAAAGGAAATTTATTATAGCGGCGATAGTATGGCAGTTGATCCGCTGGGCGAAATACTTTATACAAAAGCCCACGAAGAAGATATTGTTACCATTACCCTCCAAAAAAATCACCTTGACGAAATCAGGAATAAGTTTCCGTTTTGGAAAGATGCCGACCCATTTATGATCGTTCATTAAATTGGTGAGTGCGGTTTTTGCAGTAATACCCAAAACAACCTACTATGCCAATCGCTTATGCTGCCGATATCATTTTCACCGGCGACGAATGGCTTCATCAACATGCCGTGCTTGTAAAAAATGGTATTGTGGTAGATATAGTGCCAACGCATTTTATATCGCCTATTTTTCCACTTACGCATTTTGCCAACTGTATTATGGCACCCGCCTTTATTGATTTGCAGATTTATGGCGGCGACGGGCACTTGTTTGCCGTTGATCCTTCGCCGCAAACATTATTGCATATGCTCGATTATTGCAACCGTGGCGGCGCTCCCTATTTTCTTCCAACAATAGCCACCAACCATACCGATGTATTTTACCGGGGAATAGATGCTATAAGAGAATATTGGGAGGAGGGCGGGCAGGGTGTGTTAGGTCTCCATATTGAAGGACCGTGGATCAGCAAACAAAAACGGGGTGCCCACATAGAACACCTTATTCATACACCAACAATAAAACAGGTGGAGGCGCTGCTGAACTATGGAAGAGACGTAATTAAGATAATAACCCTGGCACCCGAAGTTTGCAGCACGGAGATCATTCAACTGATACAATCACACGATGTAGTGGTGAGCGCCGGGCATAGCAATGCAACCTTTGATGAAGCTACCGAAGCTTTCGATAATGGTATACAGGCAGCCACCCATTTGTTCAATGCAATGAGCCAGTTGCAAAGCCGTGCTCCCGGCATGGTGGGTGCCATTATGCACCACGAGCAGGTAATGTGCAGCATTATTCCAGATGGACACCATGTGGATTTTACAACCCTGGCTATTGCAAAAAAAGTGATGGGGGAAAGATTGTTTATGATAACCGATGCCGTAACCGAAACCAGCGAAGGATTCTATCCGCACAGGTTTGAAGATGATAAATATGTTTCGGGCGGCATACTCAGCGGGTCGGCTTTAAACATGGCAATGGGCGTAAAAAACTGTGTTGAAAAAGCAGGGATAGAATTAGATGAAGCCTTGCGGATGGCATCGTTATACCCTGCCCGTGTATTGGGCCTACAAAATAAATTGGGCAAAATTTTAAAAGGCGCTCTGGCAAGCTTTGTTGTTTTAGATGGAGAACTGCAGGCAATTGACCACACCAGTATTATACAAGCATAAATATTTGCCGGCAAACGGGTGTTAAATAAACTGCCCGCATACATCGCCATAAGTTTATTTCTTACCGGCTATAATCAACTGCCTCACCTTCTCCAGTTTTGCATCTACCGCATTACGTATTGCGTTGGACGAAGGCTTTACTTCCACATCCGGAAATATACCCCTGCCGGTTTTTTCGCGGTCTTTATCCAGGATGATCCTGTACAATGGCAACACTACCCTTATGTTGCTTTGCGGCAACGAAATTACCGGCAAATGCATGGCGGAATTGCCGTAATAACCACCTCCCGTTTCTTCGCCAACAAGGGTAACATTTTTTTGACCTTTTAACGCACCCGCAAACAATGTAGCCGCCGAAAAGCTGTAGCCACCCGCAACAATGTAGGTATTGCCATTAAAGTGGTACTGCTCTTTTGGTTTGAACTGATGCTTTTCAAAATAGTTAAAATGTATCCGGCCGTCTTGATGCCTGCGCCCGGTTATGCGCATGCTGAGCCAGTAAATAAACCACGGTTTTATATGACTTCTATATTTAAACGAACGGCTAATGCCCGCAACCGTGTCCGCAACTTTAAAACGATGATTAATGAGGTATTGGGTAAGTCGGGTACTGCTTATAATATCACCGCCGCCATTCTCTCTTATATCCACCACCAGGTTTTTAATGTTATCGTCCTTTATTTTTCTGAACGAACGCCGGAAAAAACTTTGCAGGTGCCCGCCACTGAAGGTGTTTATTTTAAGGATGGCAGTACTCAGCCCGGTATCTATTAGCATGCTACGCTTGGTCATTAGTCTATATTCTCTGAACTCCCTTCGGCTGATTTTAGGCAACGATTCGGGTACAGCTCTTGCACGTGTTTGCCTGCGGGGAAAAAAGTTTTTTACCGTTGTTGTTTTGTTTATGCCAAGGCTGTCTATATATCGAATAGTGTACTGGCTATCCAAACCAAAAGTGTTGGCGAAATAAAAAGGGAAGTTGAAACTAACGATCTGTTGTTTGAAGTTAACGGTGTATCCGTCTGTACTGATCAGTTGGTAAATACTATCGAGCAGCGTACGATTTGAATAGCCGTTGATGCCGGTAATAATGGTTCCGCGTTTTAAAGTTCTATCGCTGCGAAAACTATTGTTCACCACCACTACACTATCGCCCCAAACCTTTAACGAAAGCGGAAACTGTGGCAACGTTTTTTTTGCATAGTAACGATTGTATGCATTCGACGAACGAACGGCGGTATGCCCGCAATGTATTTTATTAATTACCCAGGCTACCTTGTTTTTAAACTGAAGTTCGTTTAGCGAATCTGTGATGGAAGCACCCGTCGCTGCAAAAAATCCATCCAGCGAGTCTTTAGTAGTATACCAGTATAAGCTGGGATGATTGGCTTCTAAAATATTTTTCAGCACTAAAAGGTCGGACCTGGCCTGCTGCGGGCTCAACTTGTTTAAAGGAGAAAAATTGCTTTGCCTGAGAGACGAACAGCAAATGAACAACATCGCCGAAACAAAAAATAATAAATAGTTACAGGCACTTTTCACCACTGCAATATACATCACTTTACTACCCGCCATTTACCCTGGAAATGGATATAATATCGATCATTACCGGGGGTGTAATGCACCGGCATGGGAAGGTGCGGTCTGCACGTTTGTAAACAACCAATACTGCCAGCGACTGTACTTTAAATTCTTCAGGCAGATTGGTGGGTATTTCCACTTTGCCATCAATCATTAGCACCCAGCCCAGTCCATCCTGTTGGGGGCTTCCCATAAATTCAACGGTAGCACCAACAGCAGCATTCAATTCAGTATCATTCTGCTTTGTACATCCCGCAAAAAGCAACACGGTAAAAGCCAATGTTATTATCGTTTTCATATAATTTGAGTTTGGCAGTTTTAACAAATACCCCCATGAAAACCATGAGATGCACATAGGTTGCCAAATATTACTAAAGCTTTTTTTAGTTAACTATGTGTCTTTGTGTTAAACTAATTGCCAGGTCACAATTATCACACCATACAAGCATTTATTGGGCAAAAGCATTCCAGCCCTGTGCAGTAATCTTATGGGTGTTGCCACCTTTGGTAATAATGTGTACACCTTCTTCCACATCCGTTATGTAGCCTATCACCGATATTTCCTCGTTCAGCACCAGTTTATCATGGTCGCTTTGCGAAATGGTGAATAAAAGCTCATAATCTTCACCACCACTTAATGCACAGGCTGTGGGATCGAGCTGCATTTTATAGGCGTATTGTTTAGCCTCATCGTGTATCGGAATTTTGTTTTCATACACATTGCAGCCAACGTTGCTTTGTTTACAAATGTGAA
>JANPIA010000092.1:0-16345 GCA_031424735.1 Segetibacter sp. | reverse complement strand
TTGAAGTTCTATTCTTCTGTACGATTGGACATAAGAAGGCAGGCGCAAATAAAGGATGGAGACGAAGCCATTGGTAACCGTATAAAAGTAAAGGTGGTTAAAAACAAAGTTGCGCCTCCATTTCGCGCCGCGGAGTTTGATATTATTTATGGCCAGGGCATTAGTAAGATCGGGGAGATCATCGATATGGGTGTAGAGCTGGGCATTATACAAAAGAGCGGAAGCTGGTTTGCTTACGATGCAAACAAACTGGGGCAGGGAAGAGATACAGTGAAACAATTATTTCACGACAACCCTGAGTTGGCTAACGAAATTGAAGCTAAAATCAGGGCCAAGGTGGCAGATGTGGCTGCACAATAAAATTTTTTTTAGTTGGATCAGTAAGGTTAAACCATCGCTTATCAAGTGGTGGTTTTTTTTATGAAAGGCTTTCAATAACCGACACAAACAGTTCACTGAGTTTCTTATCAGCCTTGCCGGCAACTTCTATTATTTCTGCAATATTCACCGGCTGTAAGTTATCAGGGTCGCATTCGTCTGTTACAACGGATACTGCTGCACATGGCAATTGCAGCTGGTTAGCCACTATTACTTCCGGTACGGTACTCATACCTACAAGGTCGGCACCAATACCTCTAATATAACGGTATTCTGCACGGGTTTCAAGGTTGGGACCCACAACAGAAGCATATATTCCTTCCGTTATATCCAGTTGCATTTCTTTCGCTTTCTCCTTGAATAACTTATTTAACTCCCTATCATACGGGCAGCTCATATCAGGAAACCGTGCACCATATGCAGGACTATTCAAACCACGCAATGGATTTTCGGGTTGCAGGTTGATGTGATCATCAAGCAAAACCAAATCCCCCTTTTTCAGTCCTGCTTTTATTCCGCCGGCCGCATTGCTAAGCAGCAAATATTTTATGCGAAGCTGCTTCATCACCCGTATGGGAAAGGTGATTTGCTGCATGGAGTAACCCTCATAATAATGAAAACGCCCATGCATGGCTATCACCTTAGTATTACCGATGTTGCCGTACAACAAATTGCCCTTATGAAATTCTACGGTCGACAAGGGAAAGTGAGGAATATCTTCGTAGGCAAGGGTTTTACTGATCTCGATCTTCGATACCAGCTCACCTAAACCGGTACCCAGTACAATGCCTACCACCGGGCTTTCGAAACCATTCGATTTTAAAAATTCTGCCGTAGCATGTATTTGTTCCAGATAGCTTGCCATTGTGTAAAGGTTTAAAATGAATGGGTTCATTCCGAATGGTCGCACCGTTTACTACCTCCCGCTATTGCGAGGCACGAAGCAAACCCCTGCACTACCAGGTTCCTGTATTGGCTGAGGATTGCTTCGCCAGGCTCGCAATGACGCGACAATCTGGAATACACCCAAATGAAACTAAACAAAATATCAACTCGTATGTTGCATAGAAATGCGAGGAGAATAACTTCGTATTTTCAATTTTCTAATTCTGTAAATATGTCCGACCATTATTACAACGCCGGCGACCTCAACAAGTTTGGAAACATCAGTGAATACCAAAAACAATTGGGCGATAAATTTTTCGCATGGTATGGAGAAGTTTTCAAAGACAGTGCGTTGTCGGCAAAAGAAAAATCGCTGATAGCGTTGGCTGTGGCTCACGCCGTGCAATGCCCGTATTGCATAGATGCCTACAGCAGCGACGCCTATGAGAAGGGATATAACGAAGCGCAAATGATGGAAGCAGTTCATGTAGCTGTTGCAATCCGAGGTGGCGCCTCCATGGTGCATGGTGTTCAAATGATGAACAAGGTGAAGGAAATTGCCATGTAAAAAGTTTTGCAACAATTTAATACCAGCATTGGTTTTCATGTCATCGTCATCTGCCGCGGCAGATCACTTCATTGGTAAATCATTAGGCGACTATTCTTTTACGATTATGAAAGCAAAATCAAAATCTTATTAATAAAAATTTCTGTACAGGTTTTATGGCTACAAAATCACTAAAAGCGCAGGGAAGTATTTTAGCAGGATATGAAGCTCAGATAGATATCCTGGAGCATGGTGTTGATCATAGCTATGATTACCGGATTGTTCCATTTCAACAAAAGTTGGAGAACATAGGATTGTTTCCGTTAAAACCGAAATCCATAGAGATATTTCAAATAAATGTTGGCAAGATGTGCAACCAGGTTTGCAAACATTGCCACGTAGATGCGGGTCCTGACCGGAAGGAAATTATGACGAGGGAGACAATGCAGCAATGCATTGATGTGCTCAAAAATAATCCGGACTTGCGTGTAGTTGACCTAACCGGTGGCGCACCAGAAATGAATCCTGATTTCAGGTTTTTTGTGGAGGAAATAAAAAAGTTGGACAGGCATGTGATTGTTCGCTGCAACCTCACCATTATAAGAGCTAATAAAAAGTATTACGACCTGCCTGAATTTTATAGGAAGCATAATATCGAGGTCGTTTCTTCTCTCCCTTATTTTACACAGGACAGAACCGATCGTCAACGCGGCGACGGTGTTTTTGAAGACAGTATTGAAGCCCTGCAAATGCTGAATGCTGTTGGCTATGGTGTTGAAGGAACCGGGCTTGTTTTAAATCTTGTGTACAATCCCGCAGGGGCATTTCTTCCGCCCAACCAGGATACTTTGGAAAAAGAATTTAAAGGTGCGTTGAAAGAAAAGTTCAACATTGTTTTTAATAATTTATTTGCCATCACCAACCTTCCCATCAGCCGTTACATGGATTATTTATTACAGACCGGCAACTACGAAAAGTATATGGAGAAGCTGATCAATGCTTTCAACCCTGCAGCGGCTGCAAACGTTATGTGTCGCACAACCCTTTCAATTAGTTGGGATGGATTTATTTATGATTGCGACTTCAACCAGATGCTTGATCTGAAAGTTTGTTCGGGCAGTAAGCACATCTCTCAATTTGACGGACAAAGTTTACTGAACCGCGAGATAGTAGTTAATCAGCATTGCTTTGGTTGCACTGCCGGCGCTGGCAGTAGTTGCGGTGGCGTGGTAGCAGACTAACCGGCTTTTTTAAAACCAACTTTTAACATATCACGTAGGTAATCAAAAGTCTTTGTTGGATCAATTGCCAAACCATACTGCATTATTGCTCTTTTCACGAACCAGCGCTTCTGAAGCAGGTGAAAAAAGCTTTCTGCCAAACAAATCATCAAAACAAAACAAAAAAATTGCCGAACAGCTGATAAAGCGTTCGGTACAAAATATAAAAGCAACAACATTACCTTATTTTATCATTAACGAACATAAACAGGTAGGTAATTCTTTTGGTGAAAAGTTGGGTAACGCTATACAATTTGTTTTCGACCAGGGTTATAAAAAAGTAGTTGTAACGGGCAATGATTGCCTTTCGCTCTCCCGCGATCTCATTGAGAAAGCAGCCGCTTCGCTGCAAACAACAGACATGGTGATATCGCCCACAGAAAAAGGCGGTGCTTCGTTGATCGGTCTTACACAAACAACGTTCAATCAAAATCATTTTCAATCTATACGCTGGCAAACACAGTTTACTTTTCACGACCTGCTGGCATTGCATCAACCATCCGCCATTTGCCAGTTACCGCTGCTGGATGATATAAACGATTTTACTGATCTCAAAAAGCAGGTACCTCATCTTTCTAAAAATGATTCTTTTCGCTGCTTTGCAGAAGGCATAATTACTTCAGCAAAACAGGTATTTGCAATATTCTCCAATCCTTTTACACGTTCGGTTCCGCATAATTTGTTTGGGTTAAAAGCACCCCCCGCCTCTTCCTTTTCCTAAGCGCTTCACACTTTCTTTTTTATTTATCAACCAGACAATCTATTATGAAACCTGTCTTTACGTTTCTGTTATTTCTATTTGTTAGTAATTCATTCGCTCAAACAATCGCCAAAGGAATTGTACGCGATGCAAACAACAACGAGCCCCTGGAAGGTGTCACGATTACTGAAGCTGGCACCGACAATTCTTCTGTTACTTCAAGCAATGGTGCTTATTCTATCTCTTTGAAAAATGAAAAAGCTACGTTGGTTTTTTCATCTGTCGGGTATAATAACCAGCAGGTAAAAACAACCAGTCAATCGGCATTAAATGTTTTCTTGCTGCCCTCTAACATGTTGCTTAAAGATGTAGTGGTTACAGCTTTGGGTATACAGCGAGATAAAAAAGAACTGGGCTATGCAGTGCAATCGCTCAAATCAAAAGACCTCACCGATGTAAGGCAAACCAACCTTGTAAATGCACTGGCCGGAAAGCTGGCAGGAGTGCAGGTCACCAATGGCTCATCGGGTATCGGTTCTTCCTCACGAATTGTTATAAGAGGTGAGAACTCTTTATCAGGATCCAATCAACCTTTGTTTGTGGTAGATGGTGTGCCCATCAGCAACAATGCAGTTACCAACAATACAGAAAATAATGAAAGCGGCTTCCAGGAAGTGGATTATGGAAATGGTGCTGCAGACATTAACCCCGATGATATTGAATCGATCACGGTTTTAAAGGGCGCAGGTGCGGCCGCGTTGTATGGAAGCAGGGCTGCTGCAGGTGTTATTGTTATTAAAACAAAAGATGGTGCCAATACAAAAGGAAGAGGTGTTAGTTTTAATAGCTCGATAACATTCGAGAAACCGTTGGTGCTGCCGCAATATCAAAATGTGTATGGTGCCGGCGCAGGTGGTTCCTTTTCGTATGAAGATGGTTTTGGTGCAGGCTCTAACGATGGTGGTTTAACCAGCTTCGGACCAAAGATCATGGGTCAACCCATCAAACAATTCAACGGACCATCTACCGACAAGAACGGTAGCCCCGTAAGAGGTGCAGACATCATTGCAAGAAATGGTAACCCCATAATAGCAACACCTTTAATTGCGCACCCAAATAACGTAAAAGACTTCTACGAAACAGGGATGACCTTCATCAACAATGTTTCTTTTAATACAAGTGCAGACAGGGCAAGCTTTCGCTTATCCTATACAAACCTCGATAACAAAGGCATTGTACCTAACACCGATCTCAAAAGAAACAGCCTTGCATTATCCGGCTCGGCTAAAATGACGAATAAACTTTCGGCAAGAGCATTTGTGAATTTTATCAATTCATCCAGTACCAATCGCCCAGCATTGGGTTATGGCAGTGAAAACCCTATGTACACTTTTAACTGGACGGGAAGGCAGGTAGATATAAGAGACCTTAAAAATTACTGGCAGGCGGGTAAAAAAGATTTTAATCAATTCAACTCAAATTACCTGTGGCTCGATAACCCATACTTTACAGCTTACGAAAATACCAATGGATTTAATAAAAACAGGTTGATAGGAAATGCTGCAGTCACTTATTCTTTTACAGATAATCTTAGTGTAAGGCTTCGCTCCGGTATTGATTTTTACCATGATCTTCGGAAATCAAAAAGAGCTTTTAGCACCAAGCGTTTTGCCAATGGCGCTTATCGTGAAGATGAGATTGATTACACCGAGTTGAATACGGATGTATTGCTTGCATATGAAAAAGTGGTGAATAAAAATTTCAAATTCAACCTGTCCGCCGGAGGCAATATTTTAAACCAGCAAACAAATTATAAGAGCACAACGGCTAACCAGCTATCGGTTCCAACTATTTACAATTTCGGCAATTCCAAAGTGCCACTCGTATCCATGCAGGAAGTAACAGGTAAGCGCATCAACAGTGCTTTTGCCTTCGGCAATTTTGGATATAAAAATTATTTGTTTGTCGACCTGACTTTGCGCAACGATTGGTCGAGCACCTTGCCACCGCAAAATAATTCGTATGCTTATTATTCGGGCTCTGTTGCTTTGCTGTTATCCGAATTGGTAAAACTCCCGTCGGCGATTAGCTACTCAAAAATAAGATTCAACTATGCACGGGTTGGTGGAGATACCGATCCGTACCAACTCAACAACACTTTTGTATTCAATCAAAATTATGGTTCAACACCGTTGCTTACGAGTAGCATACGACTGTTGAATCCGAACCTCCGACCGGAGAAGATTGATGCACTTGAGTTAGGTGCAGAGTTTTATTTTTTGAGAGACCGGCTGGGAATTGATGCTTCGGTTTATCAAAACACAAGCGCCGACCAGATTATTAATTTACCGGCATCCTCTTCAAGCGGGTATACGTCAAGACTGCTTAATGGCGGTAAGATCAGGAGCCGTGGTATAGAAGTGGTGCTGAAAGCAACCCCTGTTTTACGAAACAACTTCCGGTGGAGTTCCAACATCAATTTTTCGCTAAACAGAAGCAGGGTAATAGAATTACCGCAAGGCGTTGACCAGTATGTAACCGGTTTTGAAAGCCTGTATGCAAGCACCGACAATAGTGTATTCTTTATTGCCACACCTGCCAACAAGGGCCGCATGGGCGACATTTATGGCACCGGCCTTTTTCAAGTGAACGGTCAAACTGTTTACGACGCTAAAGGCTTTCCGGCAAGAGATCCTATACTCAGGAATCTCGGCAACTACAATCCAGACTTCATGGTGGGATTCAATAACGAACTAACCTACAAAAATGTGAGCCTCAGCTTCCTTTGGGATTGGAGACAGGGTGGCGTTCTTCTTTCGAGAACCTTTTCTTTGGGCAGTACTTCGGGTATTTTAGAATCAACATTACCCGGAAGGGAGACCGGCATTGTTGGGCAGGGCATCACCAACACAGGCACATCCACTAATCCTCAATATGTAGCCAATACCAAATCCATATCGGCCGCTGATTATTATGGTCAGTATTATAACCGGGCTAACGAAGCCACCTCCATATTTGATGCAACCTATGTAAAGCTTCGCCAGGTGAGTTTGTCTTTTAATTTACCCAAACGCGTTAGCGATCTAATAAAAGCCAGCTATGTTAAGCTGGGTCTCATCCTGAACAATGTTTTGCTTTTTACCGATAACCCCAATGTTGATCCCGAAATGAATGCGGTACAGGGAAGAAAGTATGTGTATGGGGTGGATGACATGTCGCTTCCTTCAAACCGCTCTGTTGGTGTTAGCCTTAATGTTCACTTTTAATTCATCAAATCATCATGAAAAATAATTTCATACTATTCCTTATTGCAGTGCTTTCACTAACAGCTTGCAAAAAGAATTTATCTGAGCTCAACCAAAACCCGAATGCACCTGAAAACGTTGATCCGCAATTCTTGCTTTCCAATGTATTATATCAATCTGCCAAAAACAATGCAGAAGAAGCCTGGAAAAACGGTAACCTGTTAGCGCAACACACCAGCAACATTGAGTTTTTCCCGGTAGACCGGTACGATGTAGGATCAAACACAGAACTATGGAATGCAACGTACAGGTTACTGAATGATGTTTCTGTTTTGGAGAATGCTCCCAACAGTAACCAGGCATACAAAGGCGTTGCGCTGATTCTACGTTCAACGCTTGCAAGTTTGTTAACCGATTTGTGGAATGATGTTCCCTATTCGCAAGCCATTAAAGGAGCATCTGAAGGAAGCTTTGCACCGGTGTTTGATAAGCAACAAGATATTTATAATGGAGCCAATGGTATACTCGCCAATCTTGATAAAGCGATCACCATGTTGTCGTCAACCACGGAAGTTATCAATGGTGATATTTTGTATAAAGGAGACCTTAGCAAGTGGGTACGTTTGGCGGCATCTTTAAAGGTTCGTTACCTGGTAAGGATTAGCAAGAAGCAGGATGTGTCTGCACAACTCCAGAGTCTTCTTACCCAAAACAAATTTTTACGTAACAATGCTGACAATGCCGTTATACCATTTTTATCTTCAGCACCTAACCAATGGTTTTTAATTAATGAAAGAGAAGGACGCTACGCTGATGTAAGAATGAGTAAGACGAGTGAAAACATTTTAGTGCCATTGAGCGATGCACGTACAGCAGTATATTTTAAACCAACTGTGTTGTCGCTGCCATCAGGAACGCCTGCCTTTAAAGGATTACCCAATGGCCTAAGCAAGGCTAGCCAGAACGCTTATAACTTCAATGATATCTCATTAATCGGCAGGTTGTTTCGGGATGAACCCATAGGTGTGAATGCACCCATTATGACCTATGCGGAACTGCAATTTTTACTGGCAGAAGCTGCGCAGAAAGGATTGATCCAGGGAAGTGTAGCGGCCTATTACAATGCTGGTATACAAGCTTCGCACGATTATTTTAATGTGGCGGTACCCGCGGGTTATTTAACGAAAACTGTAGTTGTGTTGAATGGCACGGAGGACCTGAAAAAGATAATGACGCAAAAGTGGATCTCTAATTTTTTAAATGGGTATGAAGCATGGCTTGATGTTAGAAGAACCGGTTTTCCTGTGTTAACTATCCCGCAGGATAACCTCAATGGAAATAAATTTCCTGTGCGCTTTCGTTACCCAGCAAGTGAGCAGGCAGCAAACAAAACTAACTACGATGTAGCAGTGCAAAGGATTGGTGGAGATAGTTATGATAGCAAGGGATGGTGGGAGAATTAAGTGATCATGGGTGTTTTTGCTCCATGGAGCATCCTGTTTGTAGCAATTAATAATTTAAGTTTTTTGGCTCCGTAGGTGCCCCCTGTAAGGAAAAAATCAGGAAGCACCTTCGGAGCTTGTGAAAATGATTTCTGTATTATCTTTTCTAAGAGTTCGAGTACAGAGCAAAACAAAAGGAAGTTGAGTACAGATTGCAGGCACACGAGTGCGACGCCACGTCGGCTCAATTATTTTTTAACGCCCGGCTCAAAAAATAAACGCACTATAAGAAGTGCTAAAAGACCAGGATAATTTATGAACGTACAAACGCTGCAATGGATCATTTTAATCGCATTTGGTGTGCTGTTCTTTTTTATATCGCCCAAAGCAACATCGCTAAAACAATTCTTCCAGGCGAAGTCAGCCAAGGGTAAAGAACCAAATGCGTTGATGCTGACGGCGAGCCTTGTTATCGGGTGGATATTTGCCAAGTCAATTGCCAATGCTGCCAACCTGGGATTGGCTTTTGGCTTTGTTGGCGGGTTGGCGTATGCGTGTTATTATTTTTCTTTTTTAGTAGGCGGTTTCGTGATTTATAAGATGCGCAGTGTTGGAAAATTTGAAAGCATTCATCATTTTTTAAGAACCAGTTATGGCAAAACAGCGGTGACTGTTTTCTCCATTGTTATCAGCTTTCGCTTGTTTAACGAAGTATGGTCTAACACAACCGTTATCGGCAGCTACTTTGGTGCGCAGGGTTCGCCGGGTTTTTACCTGGCTATTATTGTATTTACATTTCTCACCCTGGCTTATACTTTAAAGGGCGGCATGTACACCTCTATCATTACCGACTCTGTGCAGATGGTTTTCTTTGGGGTACTGCTTTTTATTTTATTGATCTTCATTCTTCCCAAAGCCAACGCATCACCCGGAGAATACATTTTTTCAGGTAGCTGGACAATGGAAGGCGGTATGAGCCTGCTTTTCGCCGTGTTCATCCAAATTTTCAGTTACCCTTTTCACGATCCCGTTTTAACCGACCGGGGATTTATGAGTTCGCCTAAAACAACCATCAGGAGTTATGCAACCGCCACGGTTATTGGCTTTGTATGCATACTCTTATTTTCCTTTATTGGCATATTTGCCCGGTTGCAGGGTTTGCAGGGACAGGCTGCTGTTGAGGTAAGTGAGCTATTGGGCATAGCGGTGATGTTGCCCATGAATTTGATCATGATCACATCCGCAGCAGCATCAGTTGACTCAGCACTTTCTTCCTCAGCAAAATTAGTAGTGGTTGATCTTGGCAAAAAAGCAACTGCAAGCATCAGCAAGGGAAGATGGATCATGATAGTTGTTGCCGTGGTTGGCACCATTCCTATTTTTTTTGGCGCTGATATTTTATCGGCAAGTACCATTAGTGGTACAATGGTAATAGGTCTTGCACCGGTATTTTTATGCTGGAAGAAAAAGATGCCGGCCATTTCTTTTCAACTTTCAGTATGGACAGGTGTTGCAGCAGGCATACTATTAGCCACCGGAAAAACACCCAAAGCGCTGATATGGTTTGATGGAAAATATGGTGAGCTTTTATCCATTAACTTATGGGGAAGCGCTTTATGCTTTTCTTTATTTTTTATCCCGTTGTTGTTTGTTAAAACCGCAGGACAGAACATTGCTTTGCCTGAAGGAAAGGCAAATGAACTGCAGTTAGCCTGATATTATGAATGAAGCAAAAAATATTATTGACCTCGGCAATATTGATGGGAAGCTGCTTTTCTTCGGCGGCGTATATAGTAATCTGCAAGCCCTGCAGTCGCTAAAAAAATGGGCTGACGAAAATGATTACAAGCCCGCCAATATTTTCTGTACCGGCGATATCGTGGGTTACTGTGCCCAGCCTGTTGAGTGTATTGACCTGATAAGAGAATGGAATATTTACGCTATTGCAGGCAACGTTGAGTTACAGGTGAGAAGCGATGCGGACGATTGCGGTTGCGATTTTAAAACAGCAGGGCGATGCGACCTCTTCTCAAAAAACTGGTATAACTACATCCGTTCAACAATGAACACTGGTGCGAAAGAGTGGTTGCATACGTTACCTCATCACATAAAGTTCTACTATGGCAATCGTAATGTTGCTCTTGTTCATGGCTCATGGTTTCATACAGCGGATTTCATTTTTAAGTCGACCTTATGGAGTACCAAACAAGAAAACTTTGAAGCTAGCAACACCAACGTAATCGTTGCGGGGCACTGCGGCTTACCATTTAAAGATCAGCAAGAAGATTATACATGGCTGAACCCGGGTGTTATAGGAATGCCTGCGAACGATGGGTCAACCAAAGTTTGGTTTGCTACTTCAGATTATGTTAATGGAAATATTGCTTTTGAATTTCATCATTTGGAATACGATCATCAAACCGCCCGTATGTTAATGATTGAAAATAATTTACCGGTGTCGTATGCGCAAACGCTTACCACAGGCATTTGGGACAACTGTGAAATATTACCTGAAGTGGAAACAATCATGCAGGGGAAAAAGATTGTGTTTTAAATAAACCGATACAAAATGAAAAACGCACTCATCATATTTATACGAAACCCCGAGAAAGGAAAAGTAAAATCGCGCCTGGCAAAAGATTTAGGGGAGGGTAGAACGCTTGAAGTGTACAAGTTTCTTCTTCAACACACAAGGGATGTTTGTGCAGATGCAGATGTACATCGCTTTGTTTTTTATTCAGATTACATCAACCTGAATGATGCCTGGAACGAGCCTTGTTTTGCAAAGCATTTGCAGGAAGGGGATGACCTGGGTGAAAGGATGATGAACGCTTTCGCTAAAGTGTTTGACTTTGGATTTGAAAGGATTGCCATTATCGGCAGCGATTGTTATGAGCTAACAACCGCCCACCTGGACGATGCTTTTGCGCAGTTGGAAGAATTTGATGCTGTTATCGGCCCCTCGAAAGATGGTGGCTATTATTTGCTTGGGATGAAGCAGTTGCACCCTGCCTTGTTCACCGAAAAAAAATGGGGAAGCGATAGTGTTCTGATAAACACATTGGATGACTTTGAACTGCAGGGTACAAATTATATTGAATTACCACCATTGAATGATATTGATACGTTGGCAGATCTTTTAGAAACAGACATACCCGTAAAATGTAACTTAGATTTGCCCAAATAAAAATCGTTGCGCTACAGGTTGCTTAAGATATATGTCCGGTTACTGCTCAAACTTTTTTGCAATGATATTGTAGTGAATGATCGCAGGCTGTTACAATTGAACGGTCCCTTATTAATTACTGCTAATCATCCCAACTCGTTTTTTGATGCCCTGCTGGTTGCAACGCATTTTAAAAAATCGATTTACTTTTTAGCAAGGGGCGATGTTTTTAAAAATGCCCGTGTTGCAAAAATGTTACGATGGCTTCGCATCATTCCTATACATCGCATTACCGAAGGAGCGGAGAACCTGCACCTGAACGAAGCAACATTTGAGCAGTGCAGGCAAATCTTTCGCAACAATGGCATTGTATTAATTTTTATTGAAGGGCTTTCAAAACACGAATGGACTCTTCGCGACTTTAAAAAAGGTGCGGCGCGCCTGGCAATTAGCAGTTGGGTAAGTAAAGAAAATGAAAACCGATTGCAGGTGCTGCCCCTGGGGATTACCTACACCGATTACAATGGCTTTGGCAAAAAGGTTTTTATGGAGATAGGTGAGCCGTTGTGTAAAGATGATTTTGATCTGTCTGGTGAAAATGGGAAAGCGATCGTCTTGTTTAATGAAAAAATGCAAGGTCATATTTCCAGGCTGACTATTGATGTTAAGGGGAGTGCACCGGAAATCTTCAGCAAAAATTTATTGAACAGCAAGAGCAGTGCTGAGGCACGTGCCGGTTTTTTGCTTACGAAAGAAAAGAACAAATTGCGGAAATTACTGTGGCTGCTGCCTGCTATTATTGGCTGCATAATGCATGCGCCGTTGTATTATCCAATCAAAAAGTTTGTAAATCAAAAAACAAAGCGAACCGTTTTTTTTGATTCCGTATTGTTTGGCATTCTGCTGATTTTGTACCCTTTTTATTTACTGCTGATTGTTTTGATCGTGTATGTGCTTTCAGGTAGTTTACTCGCATGGTTGGCGATACCTGTTATGCCCTTGCTTGCGGGAGCCGCGGTGTACTTCGATCTTGATTATAAAGAATAGTGGTTATTTTTCACGCAAAGACACAAATGAAGTCAACGCAATGCAAAATCTTTTGCGGCTTTGCAAACCTGGCGGCTTTGCGTGAAAGAGAAATAAAAGGTCAATAGGATTACAGAACGTACAAGAGGGCGATGCAACAATGTTCAACAAACGGATGCTGCAGGGAGCAAAATCTATTTCACTTTCGTTAGTGCCATCATTCCAATCATCCAGTCGGGCAGTGGTTTATTATGCTTTCGTTTTTTAAGATCGAAGTACCAGTTAAGCTTTTTGAAGATGGGCACCTTGTGGGTTTCAACCAACTCAATTAATGTTCCATCCGGATCTTCAACATACCCGAAGCGACCCGCCGACGTGCCCATGCAAAAGCTATCTGCGCTGTCTACAGTAAAGTGGTAGCCCAGCTTTGAGGCTTTTTGTTTGAGGGCATCCATATCATTTACATCGAAACATACATGTATAAATCCGCAGTCGCCCCAGTACCGGTTTTTATAGATGGTTTGCGGTGTACGGTCGAGCGACTGTACCAGTTCAATTTCAACATCACCCAACAGCTTTGAGAAGGCGCCAACTGGTGTAAACTTTTTATGAAGTAGTATTCGCCGGTATTGTTCTCCACCTGAAGCATTTGCTGCAACATCCATATCCTCACTGATTACATCGTACACAACTTGCAGTCCCAACAAGTTTTTGTAAAACTTCAGCGAAGATTCCATGTTGCTTACACCCACTACCACCCCAAGTACACCGCCAACTGCATGTGGCGTTGTTCTAAATGACCGATGATATTCCACCAGTTGAAACATGTTGTTATCGTCATCGGTTACCCAAATACATTTTTGGTTTGAAGGAGTGGTTTGAATAGCCGATGAAGAAAAGCTTTTGGATGCATTGGCAATATTGCTGCAACGCATTTTTACGGCATAAATTCCAATATCGCCATACGCAGGCTGGTTACTACAAAAGCGGGGCTCCTTTGTTATAAACTGCCAAATTTCAAAACCACCTCCGCCCTGCATATTCAGGGTTAAAATTGCTTCGCGACTGTGAATTTCGTTACCGGTATATCTCGTCATTAGTGAAGCTTCTGCTCGGTCTTCAAATACAAGCACATCCATGCCAAATAAGTTCTTGTAATAGTGTTTGGCTTTTTGCGCGTCGGTCACACCTATGCCCACTTGCTGTATGCCGGTTATGAGTGAATTCATGGTTAGCGGTAATTGAGCATTTGTTTATACAAGATTGCAAGTTCGTTGTCGGAAGCCTTTTGCTGCTTCCATAATCTCATCACTTTATAGTTTGCATACAGCACCTTGAAATAACTGTTGGTCTCATATTTTCGTGCCGAAACAACCACATTTTTCGGGATGATCTTAAATCGATAACCTTTCAAGATCGCCCGTTGAATGAAGTCGTACTCCTCCATGATCTGCATGTTATAATATCCGCACAGGTCGTTAAAAACCGAACGTTTTACAAACAGGGTTTGATCGCCGCCCCGGCACCATATAAACGGAAAACGGGTGAAGAAAGCATTCACCTTTAATAATAGGTGGCTGCTATCAAATACATACCGGTAGCAACCCATATCGTAACCCTGTTGCAGGCTTTGCTCAATATCCTGAACAAAATCCGGGTTGATTTTTACATCGGCATGAACAAAATATAAAAGGTTGTATTTAGCCCATAATACACCATGGTTCATTTGCGCAGCCCGCCCTTTTTCCGGGGAAATCACAACAATATCAGCCCCCGCTTGTTTGGCTATTTGCACCGTATTATCACTGCTTCCGCCATCCGTTACTATAATTTGCAGTGAAGCTTTTTGTTTATACTGATGAAAGGATTGTATTAGTGAAGCTATGTGCTCAGCTTCGTTACAAGTGGGTATGATGATAGATATATTCATTCAGCCTGGGAGCATTCAGATGGGTGATGTACGATAAAATAAACTGTTGAGTTTGCGAAATTACAGTGAAGAGTAAGTACTGTATTATTACGGGTTGTTATTAAAAAGGCTGTTTGCAAAACCGGCAGGTCCCGCCTTTTCTTTTAGAAGGCCGCTGATATCTTTAGCTAGTTTTTCCATTTCATCCTTCTTCAACCCGTCGTAAGCGCCACCTCTCACTTGCCCGTTTTTATCCACCAGCGCAAAAAACTGGGTGTGAATAAACTGGTCTTCCAGTTTCTCAACGTTATTCTTCGGATCGTCTAACAAATAACTGGAACGTGCGGCGCTGTACAGGCTATCCTTTCTCCCAGTTAAAAACATCCATTTTTTAGTGTCCACCTGCATACTGTCTGCATATACTTTCATTCGTGCCACGCTGTCAATTTCGGGTTGCACAGTATGAGCCAATATTAAAAAGTCGGGTTCATTTTTAAATTGCTCGTATATCTTTCTCATACTGCTGTTCATCCTGGGGCAAATGCCTTTACAGGTAGTAAAAAAATATTCCACCACAGTTACTTTTCCCGCCATATCCTGCTGCGTTATCTGCCTGTTATCCTGGTTGGTAAACGAAAATGGTTTCACATAGCTAATAGTGGGCAGCTTCTTTTTCCAGTTATCGTTTCCTCTGAAAACAAAAAAGAAAAAACACGCGGTAAGCACTATAAAAAACAGGCCGTATCCAAGCAACTTTTTATTCATAAAATAATTTAGCCCTCAAATTTACACCATGGATAGGTTGCATTTTTTTACCGGCAGTAATTCTTTGCAAATCAATGCTTACAATGTGCCACTTGTAGAAGCAAATGCAAGTTGTATGGCTCACCCGCTTGCACAAAAACATTAAAGTTTACCATTTGCCATGGCTTTCCGGGATATTTATTGGCGCGTTTAATACCGCATCAATTCTTTCTTTAAGAGATGTATAATCCGTATAACCACGGGCAACCAGGTAAAACTTTAGGTCATCTGTTTGAATAAAAATGGCGGGATAGCCCGTTACCTGAAGTTGCTTTACCAATGCAAACTCATATTTGGCTTTCTCCATATACTCATCACTCTTTAGCCGTTGGTAAAATATCTCGGGCTGAATACTATACTTATCGAGTAAGTGGCGGTAGGCTTCATCATCCGTCAGGTCACGTCCTTCGTAATGCAAAGCATACTGGAGGTCGGCGGCAAATTCCACCACCCGGTCTGGGTAGTAGTCTTTAAAAATGCACATTGCTATTGCGGGCTTCTCCGAGTTGGGATACCAGTCGCTTTCGTCTGGATTCATAATATGCCACAGGTAATCTTTGCCAAAGGTTATACCTGTATATTCTTCAACTGTTTTATATGCCTGCTGAATGTATCCGGCCGTAGCGCTAATATGAACGGGCTTTTCAGGAAGTATCATACCGCCAGATAACACATCAATATCCATTTTATCCTTGTACTCTTCGCCTGTTCTTTTTATTACACTGCTAAAGCCATAACACCAGCCACAATAAGCATCGTAACAATAAATCAATATAGGTTTCATGCGGCGAAGGTAGAACCGGGATTTATAAGATAAAAAAAGGATTTCCCCCCCGTGGATGTTTAGTAGAGTTCCTTATAGACCTCTCAACGACAAGAGGTATTTGTTGATGTACTCCTCCTTCGACTTCAATTTATACTGCATAATAAAACGTGGATGCGATAACGGAATGATCTTATCAA
>JANPIA010000091.1:0-4775 GCA_031424735.1 Segetibacter sp. | reverse complement strand
AAATCGCCAAAATCCTTTACGTGCCTGGTTGGATGTTGGTTAAAGCGTTGGCAGAGTGTCGCTTGTATTTTCAACTTATTGCTACAACTTTTAATATATCCCTGTGAGAGCGTTCGATATGCTGTTTTAATTAAGCATACCATTGCTGCCACTCCGGCGTTGCCATACTGCCGGAAAGCGACTGCTCATATTCCGCCAAAGTATTGAAACCTTCTTCAAAAATAAGCCGGTAAGCATCCCCTGTAAAATCCGACAAAATACGGGTTTGAGCAGCCGGCGCCGGCAGCAGGTTTTTGCTTTGTGCTTCATTCAACAGGGCTTTGGCTTCTTTGAAATGCCCGAATTTTAGTTGAAATATATCGCGAATGATAAACATAACAGGAGGTTTTATTGTCGAAAATTACTTCGTGAAAATGGTTATGTCAATAACCGGATGTCTGATCGCAATAATTGCCCTTTCGTTTTTCCTCATCGTAAAGGTCAATTGTTTAATTCTGCAACACTTTTAAAAGCCTTGCCCATCGCCTTAATAATATCACCTGCAATCATTGCTTCTGCCGAAAGCTGCTTTGCCGCAATATCACCAGCGAGTCCATGAAGATAAACGCCCAATAATACAGCATGAAGAGAAGAGTATCCCTGCGCTAACAATCCCGAAATAATTCCGGTTAGTACGTCGCCGCTGCCGCCGGTTGCCAGGCCCGTATTACCGGTCGTATTAAAATACCCCTTGCCATCGGGGCAGGCGATGAATGTATGATGACCTTTCAAAACAATGTAACATCTCAGTTCTGTCGCAATATTTAATGCTTTTGTCAACTGCTCGAAGTTGTTTTCCGTTTTGCCAAACAGACGTTCAAACTCTTTCGGATGTGGCGTTAGAATACTTCCTTTTGGTACCAGTTGCAACCCTTGTTTATTTATCGACATTATATTTAAAGCATCTGCATCCAACACCACAGGTTTTTTAAAATTCTGAAGGACATTAAAGACCATCGAAATAACATCGTCACCAGTCCCTAAACCAGGACCGAGGCCAATGCTTGCGTACATATTTAAATCAGCTTCCGGCAATTCAATAGTTGTTAGCCCCATGGCTTCGGGCACAGCCGTTTGAATGATTGCAAGCGATGGTTCGGGAATGCAGGCCGTTACTAAACCGACACCGCTTCGCAAACATGCTCTCGAACTTAAAATGGCCGCACCCATTTTTCCTTTACTCCCAGCAATAATTAAACAATGACCATAGGTACCCTTGTGAGAAAATTTACTCCTCGGTTTGTAAATACCCGAGGCTACCTTTTTATCGGTCAATTCAAAAATGGTTTTGGTATTTTCAGTAAACGAGGGTTCTAAACCAATATCGAGTACCGTAATGTGCCCGGTGTATTTTTCGTTTTCTGGTAACAAAAAACAAAGTTTCATTGCCTGCAAGGTGAGTGTATGGCATGCCATAATAACGTTGTTCCCTCTGGACGACGCATCAGCGAACATTCCTGACGGGAGATCGATTGAGATAATAGTTGGTTGTTGTTGATTAATGTATTCGACCAATGATCCGGATAGACCAGACAGCGGACGGTTCAGCCCTGTTCCGTACAAGGCATCTATTATTAAATCCGACTTATCAATAACTGGAAAAAATTGTTCGCCCTGTATATAATGAATGTGCGTGGCATGTTCGTGCAGGTGATGAAGGTTTGCCTGGAAATCGTCCGAACCAATGGCGCCAAATTCAAGAATGTACACTTCAACAATTATCCCGTTTTGCAAAAGATGGCGCGCAATTGCCAAACCATCTCCACCATTATTGCCTTTGCCGCAAAATATTTTTATTGATGGCGACCCGAATTTTTTATCCAGTATCCAGTTAGTGCACGATAAAGACGCACGTTCCATCAACTGCCATGAGGTAATGTTTTGTGCCTGTATGGTGTGTTGATCCCATTGATGAAACTGTTTGGCGGAAAATAATTTCATGTGCAGGATTGTTTTTGAAATACCGGGCTTACTCATTGAAAGCCGGAAAGAGCTTTAAAAAACAAAAGTTAACGTTTTTAAAAAAAATTAAAACCGGGTGAAATGGTTTTACGTAAATATCGACGGCTTTCTTCAAAATCCTTCCTTTCACGGCATTATTAAATTAATTAATACCCATTTTATGAGAAGAAAAATTTTACACCTTACCGGCTGGAAATTTGGTCTCGCTTTACTTTCCCTGGTAATCTTTACTAACACTTCGCAGGCATCCTCTCACAGGGAAGCACCCCTGATTTCGAACGATCCGCTTGCCGATAACACGGATGTGTATGCCTTCCGCAGCCCGGACGATACAAACCGGGTTACGATTATCGCCAACTATATCCCCTTTGAATTACCGGAAGGCGGACCTAACTATTACACGTTTGGTACCAACATCAGGTACGAAATTCACATCAAGAACAAGACCTCAACAACAGGTGACGATTTTACCTATCGTTTCACCTTTTCGCAGGTTAATGGCGATCCAACCACTTTCTTCAACATCAGGTTGGGAGCGCAAAATTTAAAAACAACTTACACTTTAGAAAAGAGCACTAATGGCGGTAACACTTTTACTACCATTGTTACAAATGGGGTTGTTCCGCCAAACAATATTGGACCACGCTCTATAGAAAATGCAACCGTTGGCTTAGGCGCTAACTACAATACATTAATGCAAAATGCTATTACCACCGCATCGTCGGGTGAGCAGGTTTTTTGCGGACCGGTTGATGATCCCTTCTTTGTTGATCTTGCAGGTGCTTTTGACGTGGGTAACTTTCGCCCCGAAGGAAATACTACTAACCCGACAAAAGATGGACTTGCCCGTTTTAATGTTCACAGCATTGCTTTAAAAATTCCGATAAGCATGTTGCAGAAAGATGGTAAGAACACCACACAGGCCACCAGCATATTAGATGGTGATTTTGTTATTGGTGTTTGGGCAAGTGCCGCCCGCCAGCAAATAAAAACGCTGAACACAGACGGAACAAAAAGTTTTTCAGGTAATTGGGTGCAGGTTTCCCGTTTAGGTATGCCGCTTACAAATGAAGCTGTTATACCTATTGGAGCAAAAGACAGGTGGAATACCATCCGGTCCAACTCTGCAGGCGAAGGACAATTCTTTAAATATTTCAAAAACCCTGAACTGGCTTTGTATATGGACGACTCGCAATTCGGGGGAGCAGTTCCATCGTTAAACGCATTGCGTATACAAAAACATGCCTTAAATGCTTACGATTTTAGAAATGGCAAACCCGGTTTATTTCCTTTAAAAAACAATCCTGCTCTGGATGGAACCGCTTTATCTGAAGCCAATTTCGGTAGCGTATTACTTCCGGACAATGCCAGCCCACGGGCGGTTGATTTGCTGCCAATCTTCAATACAGGCGTTCCTAATCTTCGCCCTTATCAGTTGGCTACCGGCAAGCCTGTTGGCAATCCGCTGGCAGCGGGTAAGCCGTTCATTAATAACTTTCTGCCCACGTTTGGTGATATGCTCCGGTTGAATATGGCTGTACCTGTTACACCGCGTAACGATCCCAAATTTAGTTCGCTTGGTTTGGTTCAGGCAGCTGTAATAGGATTAACTGATGCTGCTTTTGCAAATACTTCTTTACAGTTCATCCCTAATATGGATGGCTTCCCTAACGGAAGAAGGCTGGAAGATGATGTGACTACCATTGAGCTGCAAGCTGTAGGTGGGGTGGTATTGGCTGCTATTGGTTTATGGTACGATGATTACAATTCCAATGCAAGTCCTGTAACGCCAAACCTTGTAAACGTGCTGAGCTTTAGCGCCGGTCCTACAAAAAACGATACCACATTCAAAGCCTCTTTCCCGTATGTGCAAACGCCATGGAGAGGATTTGATTACACTACTAAACCAAGGTTCTAACAAATCAAAATAAAAGAATTTTTATGAAGAAAATTTTAAACCTGTTTACAGCCACTTTGGTTTGTTTAGCCCTTAATCAAACTATAGCATTGGCTTCGTCGCACCGGGAAGCGCCATTAATATCCAACGATCCGCTGGCAGATAATACCGACGTATATGCTTTTAGAAGTCCCACAGACACCAATAAAGTTGTATTAATTGCTAATTATATCCCTTTTGAACACCCCGCAGGCGGACCAAACTGGTACACCTTCGGCGAGAATATCCGTTATGAGATTCATATAAAAAACAACGCAGGCACCACTATAGATGATATTGTTTACCGTTTAACTTTTAAGCAGGTTAACGAAGACTCTACAACGTTTTTTAATATTCGTTTAGGTAAACAAAACTTACGGACTCAATATACACTAGAGCGCAGTATTGCCGGTCAAACCTTTCAACAAATTTATTTATTTGGAAATGTACCTCCCCCTAACATTGGGTCCCGTTCTATAGAGAACGCTACGGTTGGGTTAGGTGCGGCAAATTATGATGCTTTAATGTTAGGCAATGTAAACAATGCGTACACCGGCGAACGTGTATATGCAGGCCCGGCAGATGATCCGTTTTTTGTTGACCTGGGTGGTGCCTTTGATGTGGGTAATTTTAGAACAACTGGACGAGACGGATTGGCAAAATTCAATTGTCATACCATTGCTATTGAAGTTCCCATTTCCACTTTGCAAAAAAATGGTAAGAACACCACGCAGGCAACCAGCATTCTCGATCCGGAATTTGTAATAGGTGTTTATGCTACTGCCAGCCGTCCGCAAATCACCACTTTCGACTCGACCACCGGTAAAGAGTCTGCTTC
>JANPIA010000090.1:0-2788 GCA_031424735.1 Segetibacter sp. | reverse complement strand
TGTAAAACATCTTGTACAGTCAGCATTAAGTAATAGCAGGCAATAAGCCCGGGAAAAGTGGACCGGAGATCTTCGCTACATCAGCGTAATACAACAACTAAAGAACGAACAATACTTTTACAGCAGTGCCGCCACGGAAATCGCAGGGTATTGGTACAAACATCAGGTATTAATTATTAATTTAGATTCTGTTACACGCACACGGAAACCTGGTTCCTCAACGGTTTATACCCGCCATTGTTTGCCATAATTAAGCACCGAAAACATTAACTACCTAACTTGTTTACCAGTCAATTTTTGTGCGGTCCTCCAAAAAACCGCCGGACAAAAAAAATCAATGTTGAAAGTGAACATCCAATCTAAAGTGTATGATGCAAAAAGAAAATTTAGTAAACAGGATAAGGGAAGCACTTGCGGATATACCGAAGGTGGAGGAGAAACGCATGTTTCGTGGCATTACGTTTTTGGTCGACGATAAGATGTGTATTTGTGTAGCAGATAATGAAATTTTGTGCCGATTCGACCCCGACCTTCACGACGAAGTCACTGCAAAAAATGGCTCCAGAATAATGGAAATGAAGGGTCGTGAGTACAAGGGTTTCGTATTCGTTAATGAAGCGGTATTAAACACAGAAAAGCAACTTAGCTTTTGGGTAAACCTCTCGCTTGGTTTCAATAAAAGGGCAAAGTCGTCAAAAAAGAAAAGCAAGATATAAATGGGGTGGAGAACAACTGAAAGGAAGGTAAATCAACTGTTATTTCAGCAATAATTATGAAGTTGGCAGAACAATCAAAAGCAGTAACATTAAAGAAACTTTTACATTTAAATCATTGAAAAAGTTTGGGCAAATAATATGTGGAAAGGCAGTTTACCGGTACGCTGCAAACTAAAACATAACAAACACTATGAATTCACTCTGGGCACAAATAGTCATTAACACTACTCTTCGAAAAAAGAAGAAAACTGCAGGAGTAAAACACCGTTATTCCGACTATGAACTTGCTAAAGGAATGCGGGATTTTAAACTCAATATTTTACGACACCTAAAGGATTTCGTTTTAATCACACTTGGAATATTTTCGGCGGCATTCGGGTTTAAAGGTTTCCTGCTTACCAATCATTTTATTGATGGTGGCGCTACCGGCATTTCTCTTCTTATATCGGTGCTTACCTCCATCCCGCTTTACGTTTTACTTATTGTAGTAAACATCCCGTTCATTATCCTCGGTTACCATATTATCAATAAGGCATTTGCCATAAAAACTATGTTGGCAATTTCGGGCCTTGCATTAGTGGTTGCAACAGTTACCTTTCCCGATGTAACAAAAGACAATTTACTTGTAGCAGTATTCGGGGGATTTTTCCTGGGTGCTGGTATCGGTCTATCTGTAAGAGGCGGTGCTGTAATCGACGGAACAGAAGTGCTTGCAATTTACCTCAGCCGCAAATTCGGAACAACCATTGGAGACATAATTATCATCATCAACATTATAATATTTTCCGCAGCAGCCTATTTTCTTTCCATGGAAATTGCTCTCTATTCCATGATCACTTATTTATCGGCGTCAAAAACGCTCGACTTTATTATTGAAGGAATTGAAGAGTACACTGGCGTTACGATCATCTCTCCGCAAAGTCAAAAAATAAAGCAAATGATCATTGACACTTTGGGCCGTGGTGTTACAATTTACAATGGCAAAAGTGGTTATGGTAACAGGGGTGAGCGAAAGGATGTTGAGATTGTTTACACCGTACTCACTAGGCTGGAAGTAAATCGCTTTAACAATGAACTGGAAAAAATTGACCGCAACGCATTTGTAGTAATGAGCAGTATCCGGGATACTAAAGGTGGAATGATCAAAAAACGGCCTTTAAAACATTAAGTTTTTGTGTTTTCCTTTTTGTAATACAGCCGGGTTTTTCATGGCATCTGTTGTTGCGTCGCAATCCGTTCATCGGTATATTTTCATGGCAACTTTTTTCAACCTATAAAATCCTGCAGCTATCATACTACACGTCACTTTTCAACACTTTTCAAAAGCATTTCTTTGAAAATCTACCACTTCAAATTCACCTTGTGCCCGCTTTTTACAGCGGCATAAATAGCATCAATAATTTTTAAATCCTTCAAAGCTTCTTCACCATCTACCGGCACAATGGGTTCTTTGTTCTCGAAAATAATGGCAGCCATTTCATCCATCTGAATGGTTTGATGAGTGACGTGTGGTTGTGTCAATTCACCTTTGTGTGTGCGCCCTTTAATCGGTCCATACCCGGTAGACGGCAGCATTTCAGCAAAACCTTTTTCACCACTTAAAAAAAACCGGTCCAAATTATTAATGCTGTAAGTGGAGAGGCACGAGGCTACAGCTCCACCCGCAAAGCCAAGTTGAAATTGAATTGTTTCATCAACACCCTCTTTAAAAATAGCGGGGTTTGTTTTTGTTTCCTCGGCGGTAACCCAAACCGGGTCTTCGCCAATCATATAGCGGGCGCCATTCACGGAGTATATGCCTATATCCATCATAGCACCTCCCCCACTCAATTGCTTATTCAATCGCCATTGGTTAGGGTTGCCAATTTTAAATCCACTTAAACCCTGGAAAAATAATACCTTACCAAACTCCCCCTCGCGCCTCATACGAATTACTTCCAATGTTTTAGGTTCAAAGTGCATTCGGTAACCCACCAACAGTTTTACGTTCGCTTTTTTGCAGGCATCAATCATCTCCTGCCCTTCCTGTGCACTTAAAGCCATCGGCTTTTCGCAAATCACGTGCTTCCCGG
>JANPIA010000089.1:0-9114 GCA_031424735.1 Segetibacter sp. | reverse complement strand
TTTCCAAACCCTTTACCCGCCAGTAACCATCTTCACCCTGAACAACGTTATTAAAACAGTTGTAACAAGAAAAAGGGAATTCATTTAAAAACTCAATTTGAAGGTCGTGCCTGATGAGTGCATTGACCACTTCGCTAAGGCTGTGATTCCATGAAAATTCTTTGTATTCGATCGCTGCATACCGGTCGGTATAGGTTCCGGTTGCGGTTTCGGTGATCACTTCCTCGTTATGATAGTAGTATTTTATCCGGTCAAAATCTTCATCCATCATCCATACCACCGGGTGAAACTCAGCTATGTAAAAGGTTCCTCCGGGCTTTAAAAAATGGCTTATAAGTGAAGCCCAGTTATCCAGATTAGGCAGCCAGCCAACTACGCCATACGATGTAAAAACAACATCAAATTTTTCCTGGAGATGTTGATGGAGATCGTACACATTGCAACAAATAAACGTTGCATTGATGTTTGCTTCGCCTGCTAGATACTTTGCATGTTCGATTGCTTCGTTGGATAGGTCAACCCCAGTTACAACCGCTCCTTTTCTTGCCCAGCTTAAAGTATCCAAACCAAAATGACATTGCAGGTGCAACAATGATTTATTCGTTACATCGCCAACCTCGTCCAGCTCAATTTTATTTAAAGATGAGCTGCCTTTTAAAAACGATTGAACATCGTAAAACGTTGAATCTTTATGTACACCTGTTCTTTTATTCCAGGCATCTTTATTGGACTCAAACATTTGCTTGTAGTCGTTTGTATCCATAGGTCGTATCTAAATTGAAATTTAAAAACAGCTCTTGTGAGGGAAAGCGGGGATATAGTTTTCAATAATTGCCAGAACAAAAAATATTACCTGTTTAACAGTAGTTTATTCCCGTTTACACCTTGCCACTTTGCTCGTCGTCATATTTTTTTTCGGCGGCTTGGGCCTTTTCAAAATCCAGTACCACACCATTTATGCAAAAGCGTAAACCGGTTGGTGGAGGTCCATCTTCAAATACATGACCGAGGTGTGCTTTGCACCGGCCACACTGCGTTTCAGTACGGCTCATACCATGGGTATTGTCGGGTGTATAAATTATCGAGCCCTTACTGACTGGTTCGTAAAAGCTTGGCCAGCCGCAACCGCTTTCGAACTTTGCATCACTTTTAAATAATGGATTTCCGCAGGCTGCACAATAATAAGTGCCAGGTTCGTTAAAACCTTCAAACTTGCTTGTCCAGGGGTGTTCGGTTCCCTTTTGCCTTGCTATGTAATACACTTCCGGGGATAAAATTTGCTTCCATTCTTCATCGGTGATAGCCACCTTATTGCTATCGGTGGTTGAGTAAACCGGGTTATTTTTCTTTGATGGTTCCATGTTGTTTGCTACTTAATTTTTCCTTCTGCTTTTTATAAAATGATAAAATCAAATTTACGAAACAACTATTGCCATGGTTGTATTTTTGATTTTTACGGCTGTTATCCCGAATGTCCGTTGGATTTGCCAGCAGGCATGTGTTTTTGTTAAAGGAATTTTAAAGGCCACGCCTTATATTTGTTGCTCACCCAAGGCAAGCAAGCAAACATGTTTAATATCATTCTGTTCGGCCCACCGGGCAGCGGCAAGGGTACGCAAAGCGAAAAGTTAATAGAGAAGTATGGTCTGAAACATCTTTCAACAGGTGATTTGTTGCGAACAGAAATAGCAGCCCAAACACCTTTAGGACTGGAGGCTAAAAACTTTATGGATAAAGGTCAGTTGGTGCCGGATGAAGTTGTAATTGGAATGATAAGTACCGCGTTGGATGCAAACCCTGCAGCAAAAGGTTTTTTGTTTGACGGCTTCCCCCGTACCGAGGCGCAGTCAGAAGCACTGGACAAATTACTTAAACTCAAAAAAACGGAAATAGGGGTTGTTTTAGCATTGCAGGTTGGCGAAGATGAGTTGGTTAAACGTTTACTAAACCGCGGCCTAACCAGCGGCAGAAGCGATGATAATAATGAAGAGGTAATAAGAGCACGGATTGTTGAATACCATAAAAAAACTTCTGCGGTCGCTGATTATTACAAACAATTTGATAAGGTAACTTACATAAATGGCGAAGGCTCGGTTGACGACATTTACAATGGATTGTGCGGCGAGATTGATAAACGTAAAACCGACTGATTTTTCAGCAACTTAACACTAACTGCTGTAGCCTCCCTATACCGGAGGCTTTTTTATTCTTGAAACTGCATTGGTTAACTTTTCAGTTCAAGATAAGTTGGGCAATGATCGCTGTGTTTTACATCAGGATAAATATCAACATTCACAATACGGTCTTTTAAATTTTCAGTTACACTAATGTAATCAATTCGCCAGCCCTTGTTTTCTAACCGGGTAGAAGGACGGAGCACATTCCACCAGGTGTACTTATGCGGCTCTTTGTTGAGGTGACGGAATCCATCGACATATCCGCTGGCTAAAAACTTATCGAACCAGGCTCGTTCTTCGGGTAAAAAGCCGGTTGTTTTTTTATTGCTTACCGGGTTATGAATATCAATTTCTTTATGGGCGATGTTGTAATCGCCGCATATCACCAGTTTCTTTTTTTTCTTTTTTAACGTGTTGAGATAGTCCAGGAATTCATCGAGCCAAACATATTTAAACGCCTGCCGTATTTCGCCGCTGGTGCCCGAAGGAAAATAAACACTTATCACTGAAAGGTCACCAAAATCTGCACGGATCACTCTTCCTTCAAAATCGCTTTGCTCCAGCGCATTGCCAAACACCACCAGGTCGGGATGAATTTTTGTAAGTATTGCAACGCCGCTGTAACCTTTTTTTTGCGCACTGAACCAATAGGTTTCAAAACCAAGCGCTTCAATGGCCGCAACATCTACATCGCCTTTGTTGGCCTTAATTTCCTGCAGGCAAATAATATCCGCCGGGTCAGTTTTCAACCAATCAATAAAACCTTTTTTAGAGGCACTTCTAATTCCATTAACGTTGTACGATATGATACGCATGGCGGCTCGTTTGGTTTATATTCTGCAATTTAGCAGATGCAACGATTGCTTTCACCTGTTACTACTTTTTTATAATGGAGAAAAAAACAAGGATCATTTCGAGCAGAACGGATGAATACCTGGAAGGACCTAAAAGCCGAACGTATGAATTTTTATCGGCCTTAAAAGTATTCACACAAATCATTAGGGCGGTAAGGGCATTACACTTTGTTGGTCCGTGTATAACGGTTTTTGGATCAGCCCGTTTTAAAGAGGACCATCAATATTATGAGGTAGCCAGGGAGTTTGGGAAACGTATTGGCGAGCTGGGTTTTACAACGATGACAGGTGGTGGCCCCGGCATAATGGAAGCCGCCAACCGCGGGGCTTATGAGAGTGGAGCTTATTCAGTAGGTTGTAATATAAAGCTGCCGTTCGAACAAAAGCAAAATCCATACATGCACAAATGGTTTACGTTCGATCATTTTTTTGTTCGCAAAACCATGTTGGCAAAATATTCCTACGCTTTTGTAATTATGCCCGGCGGCTTTGGTACCATGGATGAGTTTTTTGAGATACTGACCCTTATTCAAACAAAAACAGTTACCCAGTTTCCATTAGTGTTGTTTAGTAAAGCGTATTACCAGCAACTGATGGATTACATGATGTTTTTAGCAGCCCAGGGCACCATTAACCCGGAAGATCTAAAACTGGTAATTCTTACCGACAGCATTGATGAGGCAATGGAGCATATCAGCACTTACATAACCGGTAATTATAAAATAAAAAAGAGACCAAAGCCCTTTTGGGGATTTCTTGAAAGGCAAATGAGTAAACTAGTTTGAAGCGCACAGCTCCGTTCTCTTCAAACTCTATGTAGAAACTCCGGGTGTACACTGTGATATTTTTTTAGATATGGACATTCACTTTCAACATGAAAGGCAATTTATGCTCAGGCAATTCACTTCAATACGCCAAATAACTCTTCAACTTTCTGTTTACGATATAAAAAAACTTCTTCCAATTTTTTTGCTACAAACAAGCTATTGGCGATATCGCCAATAATCCAAAAAGGAATCTTATAATGTACAATGTCTGTCATTTCAACGCCACCTGGTACTTCTTTAAAATGGTGCTGGTGGTGCCACAGGCTGTACGGACCAAAACGTTGTTCGTCAATAAAATAACACATGGGTTCTACCTGCGTGATTTCCGTCATCCAGTAAAATGGGATACCCAATACCGGCTTAACAGTGTATTCAATAATTTGCCCCGCATACATAGTATTTCCATGATGTTGGCTTCTTATAAAAAACCCCATGGTGGGTGGGGTAATAGCAGGCAGGTTATCCGGCTTACTAAAATATTCCCATGCCTCATTCAATTTTACAGGGAGTGTTTGAACAAATTTGAAGGAGTAAACTTTAGACATGTACAGGGTTTGGCTTACTAACAGTTTACGGAATGAAAGGTTTAGCAATTAGTACTAATTCTTAATTGCTGGAAAGTGAACGCGAATTTACTTCAACCGAAATTGTATGGTAAGCTGCCCCTCGCTTTTAACCACCTTGCCACGATGGATGGCTGGTTTCCATTTGCCGCTTTGTTTAACCAGGCGAACAGCCTCCTGTTCAAAGCCATAACCAACCGTATTTAAATGAATGGCATCTGAAATGGTACCATCTTTTTCAATCACAAGTTTAACAGCTACATCCGCTTCCATCTCGTTCCACCAGGCTTTGCGCGGATATTTGGTTTGTTTTTTCAGGTAGATTTTCCATTTATCTTCCCCTCCGGGAAAGGCGGCAAAAACATCGGGCTTTGTAAAAACAGTATCGTACACAACAGTGTTGTTATTAACCTGCTGCGCAAAGGCAGCACCAAAAAATAACAAAAATGCCAGGGTGAAAACAACTCTCATATAAACGACTATGTATGACTAACGATTATTTAAAGCCATCTATTGTTGAGATGGACTGCAGACTACGGACTATAGACTGCAGTATGCAGAACGAAGAATGCGGAACGCAGACCATTTACCTAACAAAGCATCATCAAATGGTGTGCCCACCTAATTGTTAATCATCACCACTAATCATCAAAACATCTTACTGTAAAAACTTTTGAAATTACCAATTACCAATCATCACAACTTCATACAAGCTACCCAAACCCCCTCCCCCAAATCACCATTGCCAGTTCCCCATCACCCTCTACCTTTATTGTATGCTTAACAAATACCAGCAATCAGAAAAATATAAGCGGGTTTACAACGACCTTAATGAACAGCAAAGGTTGGCGGTAGATACTATTGAAGGACCAGTAATGGTGATTGCCGGTCCCGGCACGGGTAAAACCCAAATATTGAGTGCACGCATTGGAAAGATATTGATGGACACCGACGCAGCGCCTGAAAATATACTTTGCCTTACCTATACCGAAGCAGGCGTTGTTGCCATGCGTAAACGGGTGCTCGACTTCATTGGGCCGGACGCCTACAAAGTAAACATCTACACCTTTCATGCTTTTTGTAATGATATCATCCAGGAAAACCTGTCGTTGTTTGAAAAGACCTCTATGGATCCCATTTCCGACCTTGAGAAAATAGAGTTTTACAAAGAACTAATTGACAGCTTTGCAAAAGATAATCCGCTGAAACGATATCGCGGCGATGTGTATTACGAGATCAACAACCTGCAATCGCTCTTCAGCACTATGAAGCGTGAAGGCTGGAGCCCGCTATTCATCAACCAAAAAATTGATGAATACATTGACTGTTTAGCCGATCGTGATGAATACAAATGCAAGCGGGCAACCGGGCTCTTTAAAAAGGGTGATATACGTACCGATAAAATTGAAGAAGAAAAAGACCGGATGGAAAAACTTCGCGCAGCGGTAAATGAATTTGACCGTTTTCAGCAACTGATGCGTAAACGCAGCCGCTACGATTTTGACGATATGATCAACTGGGTGATCAAAGCCTTTGAAGACGATGCGCAACTGCTTTCCAAATACCAGGAACAATACCTGTACATTTTAGTAGATGAATACCAGGATACCAGCGGTACCCAAAACAGGCTGGTGCAGCTTCTTATCAGTTATTGGGATAAGCCCAATGTATTTGTGGTGGGCGATGACGATCAGAGTATCTATCGTTTCCAGGGGGCCAATGTAGAGAACATGCTATCGTTTGCGGAAAGTTATAAAAATGATTTGCTAACCGTTGTGCTGGTTAATAACTACCGTTCTGTTCAGCCTATTTTGGATATTTCAAAAACATTGATAGATGGCAACGAGGAGCGGCTGATAAAGCAAATCAAGGGACTAAGTAAAGACCTCGTAAGCTCTCATACAAAATGGATGGGAATTAAAAAAGAGGATTGTTGCCCGCAGGTGCGTGAATACGAAACACAGCGGCACGAAATGATCCACATAACCATGCAGGTGGAAGACCTTTTGCAACAAGGCACGTCGCCGGGGCTTATCAGCATCATTTATAAAGAACACGTTTATGGAGAAGAGCTTACCAAATATTTTAAGTTGCGCAACATACCGGTGTACAGTAAAAGGCATATAAACATCCTGCAAAGTCCGCTTGCCCGAAAGATAATTTTATTGCTGCGATACCTTGCTGCCGAACACGATATACCTTATGGCGGCGATGAAATGTTATTTGAAATATTGCACCTCGATTTTTTTGGTATACCGGCGATTGAAGTGGCTAAGCTGAGTGTGGAAGTATCGGACAAACAATTTGGAGGCGAGCGAACTTCGCTGCGCAGAATGTTGTTTGATAAAGCCACTTCTCCACCCAAAACATTGTTCGATAAAGGCTTGCCCGATGTAATGAAGTCTGCATCGCGAATAGTAGAGAAGTTGGTGGGCGATGTTCCGAATGTTACGATGCAAACATTATTGGAGAACGTGATCAGGGAAGGCGGCGTGCTCAAATACATTATGCAACACCCCGACAAATTGTGGATGATGCAGGTTGCCACGGCCCTGTTTGATTTTGTAAAAGAAGAAACCCGGCGCAATCCAATGTTATCGTTGCAGGGGCTGATAGATATATTTGATTTAATGGAACGCGAAGGTTTATCGCTGCCATTGGTGCAGGTTAGCGGTAACGAAAAAGGCGTGAACCTGCTAACGGCGCATGGCAGTAAAGGGTTAGAGTACGAACATGTTTTTGTTGTAGGCGCCAACGCCAGCAATTGGGAAAAGAAACGTAAACCCGGCGGAGGTTATTCATTCCCCGATACCATGTTCAGTTCGCAACCTGCTTCAAAAGATGAAGAGGAATTGCGCCGCTTGTTTTATGTGGCGCTTACCCGTGCAGCACATCACCTGTATATTTCGTACAGTCGTTTTAAAATGGATGGTAAGGAGTTGGAACCCTCCATGTTCATCGCCGAAATACAACAGCACCATACATTTCCCATTGAAAAAGTTTTTGTAGCAAGTGACCATATGGTTCATTTTGCAGCGCTTGAATTGGGCGGCATTGTAAAGCCGGAGATAGATAAAATGGAGGAGGATTTGATAGGCAGGTTGCTCGATAAGTTTGTGATGAACGTTACGGCACTCAACAATTATTTAAACTGCCCGCTGGCATTTTACTTCAAAAATCTAATCCGCGTTCCCTCAGGCAAAAATGAGTACACCGAGTTTGGCTCTTCCGTTCACCATGCGCTGCAACGCTTGTTTGAAAAGATGCAGCAGAACAAGGATCGCTTTCCTTCCAAAGAGGAATTTGTTGATGACTTTAAATGGTATATCAACCGCCACCGCGAAAGTTTTACCAAAGAACAATTTAAACGCCGTATGGAGTATGGGCTCGACGTGCTCTCCAACTATTACGAAAAATACAGTGGTAGCTGGCACCGCGTGGTGGCTATTGAATTGAATATGCGCAGCATTGTAGTAAACGGCGTTCCGTTAAAAGGCAAGCTGGACAAACTGGAGTTTGATGGCAAGTCGGTGAATGTGGTTGATTACAAAACAGGCGACCCCGATAAAGCAAAATCAAAGCTGGAACCACCTACGGGCAAACAACCCAATGGAGGTGATTATTGGCGGCAGGCGGTTTTCTACAAAATACTCGTTGACAATTATGCCCAAAAAAGCTGGAAGGCTATTAGCACCGAATTTGATTTTGTGGAGCCTGATAAAAAGAAACAATACCGTAAAGAAAAAGTGGTGATTAGCCCGGAAGACATCACAACGGTAACGCAACAAATTGTACAGGTTTGGCATAAAATACAGCAACGCGATTTTTACACCGGCTGCGGAAAAGAGGAATGCCAATGGTGCAGCTTTGTAAAATCCAACGACCTCGCCGTGGTGTTGCACGAGGAGGACGAGGAAGAATTAGATTGGGTGGCAGAAGATAAAACGGGTACTATAGAACGTTGATGCAATTAAAATTGTTACCAGTGTTTGTACCACGCATGTTGCTGTAGTGATGTTTCAAAACCTTCGTCAGTTTACATTTCAATAAACACAAGCAGGGAGTGTTGGTTGTGCAGTATTTGCACACGGCTTATCTCCGGTAAGTGGGAACGTAAGTATTAAAACTCTTTCTTATTCTTGCCTGGGAAACGTTATTAATAGGAACCCGTACAGTAATACTGCATGAAGCAATTTCTCCGGCAGCATCTTTCTCATATCTATTTTCATTCCCGCTAAAAATCACGTCAATATATTGATAGTGTTCTTTAAAATTCATAATACGCGCAATATCTGCCGCAGCATACATAGCCTTAGCTTTAAAAACCAACGTATCCGTATAGTCAACATAGCTGCACGACTGTTTGGAAAAGTTGATTGTATAAATGCCATTGGTCTTCAAATGCCTTATGGCTTTTTTATCGTAAGAGATCAGGGTGTTTTTATTGTTTTTGAGATAAAGCTCTTCCCGTGCATTTAAGGCATAGTTAGGTGTTATGCATGCCGGCAGCATTGCAAATAGCATAGAAGCCCACGCTGTTTTTAAAAGCATTTGTTTCATTACAAGATGTTTTCGACCCAACTTTTAAAAAATTACTACTTAGCATCCTTCGCGGATGATCATTTCAATCCAAGCTTCCGAGTTGTTTTTTAATGCGTGTCAAGTGTTTGCAGGCTTGACTATTTATAGATTG
>JANPIA010000088.1:0-15022 GCA_031424735.1 Segetibacter sp. | reverse complement strand
GCTACCAGTAATTCAGTTACGGTTGCAATAACGGCTGCTGCTTCACCGGCTGTGAGCATAACACCAACTAATGTTACTTCGTGCAGCGGGTCGCCCGTCACCTTCACTGCTTCGCCGGTGAATGGGGGTACGGCGCCAACATACCAATGGAAGATCAATGGAGTGAATGTTAGTGGTGCAACTGGTGCAACTTATAGTTCTTCAACGCTTGTAAACAGTGATGTTGTTACGGTGATGATGACCAGCAACTCAGCTTGCGCAACTACGCCAACCGCGACCAGCAATGCAGTTACGGTTGCAATAACGGCTGCTGCTTCACCGGCTGTGAGCATCACGCCAACTAATGTTACATCGTGCAGCGGGTCACCCGTTACCTTCACTGCTTCGCCGGTGAATGGTGGAACTGCGCCAACGTATCAATGGAAGGTAAATGGTGCTGATGTATCCGGTGCAACTGGTGCAACTTATACTTCTTCATCGCTTGTAAACAGTGATGTTGTTACGGTGATGATGACAAGCAATTCATCTTGTGCAACCACGCCAACAGCTACCAGCAATGCAGTTACAGTTAACATCACTTCACTTTCAGCACCTGCGATTACTGTTATAAATAACTGCAACGGAACATCTATATTAACAGCCTCAGGCATTGGAGGGCAATTACTTTGGAACACCGGGGAAACTACTTCTATTATTACGGTCAACACAGTTGGTATATATACCGTAGTTGAACGATTGAATGGATGTATCAGTTTACCGGGCAGCATTTCCGTTCAACCAAAAAACACCTTAATTGCGCTTGCGAACGCACCAGATATTGGTTGCGGTCAAGCAAATGGAACCATTACTGCAAGCGCAACTGGTGGAGTTGCGCCTTACCAGTTTAGCCTGGATGGCGGACCATTTACAACCGGCAACCAGTTCACTAATCTTTCGGCGGGATCGTATAAGGTGACCGTGAAGGATGCCGGTGGTTGTACCGATGACACGCTCATTACCATTAACCAATTGAATTCCTCCATCACTGTGACAGCTACCACTGCTGATATAATTTGCGGAGCAGCAAATGGTGCCATTACGGCTGTTGCCACTGGTGGGATCGCGCCTTATGAGTTTAGCCTAAACGGAGGAACATTTTCAACAAACAATTCTTTTAATAATCTAACGGCTGGCAACTACCGGATCACTGCGAAAGATATCGGGGGCTGTACAGATGACACCATCATCCAGATAAAATCCATTAGTAACGCTACTACAGCACTCTATTCGTTGGAAGGGTGCACAAGCGTTGTACTGAATGGCATCACCTATGTTTCATCGATTGTAGTTCGCGATACCCTACAAAGCATTAGCGGGTGCGACAGTATATATCGTGTAACAAATATTTCTATCCTGAACATCGTACCACTTACGCAAAACAGTATCATCGCCGGCTGCAAAAGTGTAGTATTCAATGGAACAACTTATATAACATCAACCATCGTAAAAGACACACTTAAAAGCCGGTTGGGTTGCGACAGCATCATTCGTAACGTTACCATCAGCATTACAACGCCTGTCATTCAAACTTCCATTGTTGCGGGATGTAATTCGGTATTGTACAATGGAACAGTTTATACTTCTTCCACCATCGTTCGCGATACACTGAAGAACGCTGCCGGATGCGATAGTGTTTACAGGGTGGCAACTATCAATGTTCAGAATTTGATCGCCATTACACAGTCAAGTACAATAAACGGTTGTAGCACTGTTGTTTTCAACGGAACAACTTATACATCATCAGCCATAATAAAAGACACTTTGAAAAGCATAGCTGGTTGTGATAGTGTGTACCGTGTAACAAACATCAATATTCAAAACCTTCTTCCAGCTACAATCAACACCGTGTTATCTGGGTGCAAAAGTGTTTCCTATAATGGCATTACCTATTTTACCTCTGCCATAGTAAAAGACACACTGAAAAGCCAGCTCGGTTGCGATAGCATCTACCGTAACGTGACCATCAATATTACGACACCGGTTGTTGAAACCTCAACTGTTACAGGATGTAATGCTGTATTATACAACGGAACGAGCTATACTTCCTCCGCCATTGTTCGCGATACATTGAAGAACGCTGCAGGGTGCGATAGCGTTTACAAGGTGGCAACTATCAATGTTCAGAATTTCAAACTCTCTGTTTCTGCAACTTTAAATCCTGCATATGCAGGAACAACAACACTACTATCAACAAGTGGTGCGTTACCCTACCAGGTGTTGGCGTGGCTGCCTTCCGGATTATTCAACCAGCAAAATGCAACCACGCAAAACTTTACTGCAGATACATCGAGGCAAATAAAAGTAATAGGGCAGGCAACGAACGGCTGTATCGACACAGCCACTTTAGATCTTGTAGTGAGAGCATACAACGACTTCTTTATTCCCAATGCATTTACGCCAAACAACGATGGGAAAAATGATGTATTTGTACCTATGGGCACAACCATTAGTTCGGGTAAAATGAAAATTTTTAACCAGTGGGGTGAGCTGCTATTTACCACCGATGATATTAAAAAAGGATGGACGGGATATTACAAAGGGCAAAATCAACCGGTGGGAATTTATGTGTACGACATACAGGTTACGCTGCTAAACGGCACTGCTATTAACCGCAAGGGCTTTATAAATTTAATAAGGTAACCTATGCACAAAATTTTTTTTACTGTTGTTTTGATGGGTATGATTTTGGGCAACACAAATGCACAGGTCGACCCGCATTTTTCACAATATTACGTGTACCCTTTATACCTCAACCCCGCACTTACAGCCATTTCGGAGGTTGATTACCGCGTATCAACCATTTACAGAAATCAATGGAATGCTGTTGGAAAACCATTTTCCACTACGGGTATTTCAGCCGATGTTGCTACCAACAAAAATTTGAATGTAGGCTTTAACCTATTGAATCAAAAAGCCGGCAATGGTGGCTACCAACTAACGAATGCATACGTTTCGGTTGCATACACTGGCATTCAGTTAGATGATTATGGATACAGAAGAATTGTACTTGGTTTGCAGGGCGGCATCATCACCAGGAGGTTTGATCCCTCGAAACTGGAGTTTGGCGACCAGTGGCTGCCTTATATTGGCTTCAACCCTGCTATGGCTTCAAGCGAAATATTTAACCGCACATCATCCACCGCTTTTGACGCGGGTGCCGGCATCGCTTACTTCGACAGCGATCCTGAAAAAAAGCTGAATGTTTTCCTGGGTTATTCGGCTGCACACATCACCCGCCCCGAAGATCCTTTCCTGGGTGGTGAGAAAAAAGTGCTGCCCGTAAAATCTACTTTACACGGAGGTTTTATTATCAACATCAACGAAAATTTATCAGTTGTCCCCAACTTTGTTTACATAACACAGGGTAATGCCAAAGAGCAAATGATTGGTGCTTATGCCGCCATGCGTGCAACAGAAGATGTAGACGTGATGGCTGGAATTAACTACCGGATAAAAGATGCAGTATCCCCCTTTGTAGGATTAACTTACAGGAACATGGTAGTAGGATTAAGCTACGATGTAAACGCATCCGAATTAGGCAAACTCAAAACACATCCTAACAGTATTGAACTTTCGCTAACCTTCACCCGCAAAAACCCGGAGCGAAACACAGGCTACTTCAGGTGCCCGCGGCTTTGATGTTTGGGGGTTGTTTAGGGTTTTGAGTTTAGGGTTTTGAGTTTCGGGTTTAACGTTTCGGATTTTGCGTTTCGGATTTTGCGTTTTGCGTTTCGAATTTTGTGTTTCTGGTTAGTAGGTTTAGTTTGAAATTGATTATTCACCATTGACCATTGGCCATTCACTATTCTTCCCCAACCTTAACCATAATTTATGCAATGCTGTGCAATGTGGCATCAATATGTAAGTAATTTTCAAAAGTTAAATAACCCCGTTAGTAATCCATTATTTTTGTTATGACCAATACATTGTACATGGCTCCTGCATTTGAACGGGAAAAGAACCTGAAAGCCTCCGTTTACACATCAATAGTTTGTGGAACGCTGCTCATCATTTTCTTTTTTGCGCAATGGACATTGCCGGATATTCCACCGCCCGCTTTGGAAGAGGGTATTGAAGTTAACCTTGGTAACAGCGAAACCGGTTTAGGGGAAGAAGCACCGTTGATACCCACAGAAGCCTCTGCAAAACAAGAAAGCAATTTTACTCCGCCCCCCGCCGCGCAGCCTGAAGCGCAAGACAAGCCAAATATTACCGCCGACGAAAATGAAACGGAAGATGTTCCGGCAATAAAAAAAGTGGAGAAAACTGTTGCCAAAACAAAACCTGTTGATGAAGCGGCATCCAAACCCATCAATAAAACAGTTGCTGCCACGGTGCCTACACCCAAGCCTCCATCACCCAAAGCATTGTATAAAGGGGGAACCAATACAGATGGCGGTGGCAACAATGCAGATACTTATAATAAGACGCGCAACCAAGGCATAGCCGGCGGACAGGGCGACCAGGGTAGTCCCGGTGGTAATCCTAATTCTGACAGCTATAAAGGCAACCCTGGAAACCATGGAGGAGTAAAAATAAGGAGCGGACTGGATGGACGAAGGTTCACCCGCCTGCCTTCGTTTCAGGATGATTTTAACGAGAATGCTAAGGTGGCTGTGGATATAAAAGTTGACCGGAATGGAAATGTAACGTCGGCAGTGGTTAACCCTCGCGGAACCACAACTACCAACGCAGGTATAAAAGCCATTGCAGTTAGAAAAGCATTACAACTGAAGTTAAATGCTGGCACAACAGACGAACAAATGGGCACACTCATTTTTGACTTCAAACTTAACGGGTAATCCTTCCCGCAACCTTCAAACTTTATTCATACATTTTTGTTAGTGAACTACTTTTGGTTTGATGAACTACCAGCAAACACTTGACTACCTGTTTACACGACTGCCCATGTTTAGCCGTATAGGCGTGGCAGCATACAAAAATGATCTCACTAACACCATCCGGATTTGCGAAGCATTAGGAAACCCGCAGGCGAAATTTAAGAGCATCCACATTGCCGGCACTAATGGCAAAGGCTCTACCAGCCATATGCTGGCCGCTGTTCTTCAAACGGCAGGTTATAAAACCGGTCTCTATACTTCACCCCATTTAAAAGATTTCAGGGAAAGAATAAAGATTGACGGCATAATGTGTGACGAACAATTTGTAATTGATTTTACAAAACGAGTTCAACCATTAATACAAGAGATAGAACCATCGTTTTTTGAGATAACGGTGGCAATGGCATTTGAATATTTTATGGTAAATAAAGTTGACATTGCTGTAATTGAAGTTGGCCTGGGAGGCAGACTGGATAGCACCAATATCATCACTCCTGAACTAAGTATTATCACAAACATTGGCAGAGACCATATGTATCTTTTGGGCGACACACTGGAGAAAATTGCCTGGGAAAAAGCCGGCATTATAAAACAGAATGTGCCGGTTGTGATTGGTGAAGAAATTGAAGAGACCAGGAATGTTTTTGTAGAGAAGGCTACAAAGGCAGGCACAACATTAACTTTTGCGCAGGAGGAAAGATGGGTGTGTGACTGGACTTATGAAAAAAACAAGTTAAACGTTACGGTTGAAAATCATCGTAGCGGCGAAAGGCGAACTTACCACCCTGATCTAACAGGATTATACCAGCTAAAAAACATATTGACCGTTTTGGAAAGTGCACACATTTTAAAAAGCCTGGGGTGGAAATTAGAGGAGGCGCACATTGCAATGGGGTTAAGCAATGTAAAACGAATAACAGGTTTAATGGGGCGATGGGAAATTATTCATCAACATCCTATTATTGTTTTAGATGTTGGGCATAATGAAGATGGAATACAACAGATTGCTGAACAATTGGAAATTTCAGTGTTCAACCAACTACATATTGTTTTAGGTATGGTTCAGGATAAAGAGGTTAACCGTGTACTAAGCCTTTTACCTAAACAGGCTCACTACTATTTTACACAGGCTCAAATACCCAGGGCATTGCCCGTACAACAACTGGCCTTGCAAGCAGAAGAGCTTGGATTAAAAGGCGGTGAATTTACTAACGTAAATGAAGCATTGCAGGCTGCAATCAATCATTCAACCAACGAAGACTTGTTGCTGGTTTGCGGAAGCGTTTTTGTGGTGGGAGAGGTGGAAAAAAGCCTTTTGAAATTCCGGTAAATCCAATAGAATTTTGCGGTGAGGATAATGTTGTTAACGATTATCTTTATACCCACTCCAATTTTTAGTTATCATGGAAATTAACCCGCCGGATCATAACAATAACTTACCAGCTTTAGAAGCCATGAAGCAGCATGAACTTCCGGCATTCGATCAGTTTTACGATCAGTACGCCGGCGCATTGTATGGCGACATCAAAAGAACACTTTACAAAGAAGATGTTTCAGAAGAAACACTGGCCAGCATCTTTGCTATTATCAGCTCATCTATACATGAGTTTGATCCGGCAACTGAAAAAATTTTTAGCTGGGCAATGCGAATAGCACATCGCGAAATCAGTAAACGAAAAATTGAGCTCACACTACAGGAAGTTTTTCTAACGAAACCCTGACTTATTTCTATTTGGCATTCTATAAAAATTCTTTTATCATTTCAATAGTTTCAGCCGGAGCGCTAACGTGGGGGCAATGCCCGGTAGCTTTCATTATACGTAAAGTAGCATAAGGAATATTTCTTTCCATAAACTCTCCTACCTGCAGAGGTGCAATCACATCCTGCGAGCACTGCATAATAAGCGTTGGAATTTTTAATTTAGACAGGTCTCCCCTGTTGTCTGATAAAAAAGTAACTGCTGCAAATTGTTGGGTTATTGCCGGGTCTCTTTTACAAAACGATTCTTTTAGTTCGTGGGCAAATTGCGGTTGATCGGGGTTAGCCATTATAACGGGAGCAATACCTATGGCCCAATCAATGTAACTTTTGCGCATAGTGCCTAACAAATTCTCAATCTCTTTACGGGCAAAGCCGCCGATGTACGAATGATCATTTATATAACATGGCGATGGAGACACCATAACGATCTTCTCAAACAAATCAGGCGCTGCAATCACTGCAAGTAAACCTATCATATTACTAACCGAGTGCCCGATCAGTATGACTTTGGAAAGGTCTAATTCATTCACAATAGAAATTATGTCGGAAGCATAGCCTTCAAGCGATGAATATTTTTCCGGATCGTAAAAACTCAGGTTGGATTCACCCGCGCCCATATGGTCAAAAAGAATCACTTTATACTCGTCTTCAAAAGCCGGTACCACCTTCTTCCATATCGTTTGATCGCAGCCCAGGCCATGTATAAACATAATTGGACGGGTCCCTTTTCCAGAAACTTTTATATTAAAACGTTCTTTTAAACTTTTCTGCATATTCACGGCTATCAAATTAGTTTTCTAGTAAGCCTTCCGATTTCCATGATACAAATTTGCTGATAATAGAATCTGCCAGCTTTGCGTGTTTAAATGGCATGAAACCCCTGTCGGTAGGATTTTTTTGGATTCTCATGATTATTTCATCGATGTCGCTTTTTACAGTACTATAACTATCAAACGGCTTTTTATTTCCTTTTGGCGGAATATGACAGGGTGAGCAATTGGCTACTACCAAAGGCTGTATGTCGGCAGCATAAGTCAATCGTGGGGGATGTTTTGAAGCCGCCTTTTTTGTGGAAGTACAAAACGGTAAAACAAAACAGATAACCAGAATTAGTAAAAAGAAAATTTTTTTCATGGGAAAGTAGTTATGGAATGAAGATAGAATAAAAAAGTGCGCCGACTGTCCATTCCAATTATGAATCGCTAACCATCCACCTGCCCTCCCCATCACGTGTGTACTGCAATCCGTTGCTCATTTCAAAAACCTCCTTACCAGTTTTACTATGGTGGAAGCTCCGCTTTTCATAAACACGAATACCATTGTTTTCCCTGGTTAAATAAACAATTAAAGCATTTAGTGTAGGCGAAATATCGTGTAACCATTGCTCATCACTTTCTTTTACAAATGCCTGGCTCATAAACTGATTTTTATTTAGCAGCTAAAAAATCGTACCCGTCATCTTCGTTGCAAGCATCTTTTTAAGTTCGTTTTAATCTTTTTTTAAAGTATTTCGATATATTTAATTTTTTTGAAGAAACCCCAAACCAGCCCAGGAATGATTGAAACCATTACTTCAGATAACTTAACAATTGCAATCATAATCAGATCTGCCTATAAGCCCAATGGCATTGAGTTTTTTACACCCCCCGAATTTTCACAACAATTAGGATACATAAACCGCCCGAAAGGATACTTTATACCACCTCATTCACATCGCCTGAACGACTCAAAAGGATTTTTAACTCAGGAAGTTCTTCACGTGCGTTCCGGGCAAATAAAAATGGAGCTTTTCAATACAAAAAATGAGTTTGTTAAGGAGACCATTATATCCACCGGCGATACCATACTTTTAGCACAAGGAGGGCACTCATTAGAAATGCTGGAGGAATGTGACCTTATTGAGATCAAACAAGGTCCATATTTTAGTGACGATGACAAGGTGAACTTCATCCCGGTAAAATAATGGATATGGCGACAAATGAAACTGCCCAACCTTTTGCGCTGTACAACCATTATTACGATCTCGTTTATTCAGACAAGGATTATTCTGGTGAAACGAATTATGTTTCAACCATCCTGAAAAAGTTTATACCCGGCGCGGTCAACTTACTCGAGTTGGGATGTGGAACCGGTAACTTTTCTGAATTCCTGTGTAATTCCGGTTATAAGGTAACAGGAGTAGAAAGAAGTGAGAACATGGTGAAAGCGGCAATGGCAAAAAATATTGATGGATTTGAAACCATTGTTGGCGACGCGGTTGATTTTTCGAGCGATAAAAAATTCGACGCTGCCGTCTCGTTGTTCCATGTAATCAGCTACTTAACCGAAAACGAATCGGTGCTTTCCTGTTTCAAAAATGTTTGGTTGAAGTTGAAGCCAGGTGGTGTTTTTGTTTTTGATGTTTGGTTTACCCCGGCAGTTTATACCCAGCAACCTTCCACCAGGGTAAAACGTATATCTACCGATCTACTGGAAATTACACGAATAGCAGAACCCATTATTCTTTACGAAAAAAATATTGTGCAGGTAGATTACCAGATGATTGTAAAAAATAAAAGCAACAGCAAATACGAAGTTTTAAAAGAACAGCATCTTATGCGGCATTTTAGCACTCCCGAAATATTGTTGTTTGCAGAGTTATCCGGATTTAAATTGTTGGTTGCCGAAGAATTTCTAACCGCAAAAAAGCCAGGGAACAATACCTGGGGAGTATGCTATACTTTGCAGAAAAATGGATAAACACATTCCGGTAAATAGCGTGGTATTGCAAGGGAACGAAAAAAAATACCTGGCTGAATGCATTGATACCGGATGGATTTCGGGAGACGGCCCTTATATAGATCGTTTTCAAAATGAGTTTGCATCGTATGTGGGAAGGTCTCATGGGATTGCGGTTTCAAACGGCTCCACCGCATTAGACATTGCTGTTATAGTTGCCGGAATTGAAGAGGGCGATGAAGTGATTATGCCGACATTTACGATCATATCTCCGGCATTATCGGTAATTAAGATAGGTGCTGTACCAGTACTAATTGATAGTGACCCGCTAACATTTAATATGGATGTTAGCCAGATAGAAAGCCGGATCACAGCCAAAACCAAGGCTATTATTGTTGTACATATTTACGGGCTGCCGGCAAAAATGGATGTGATTTTAGATATTGCAAAGCGATACAACTTAAAGGTGATTGAAGACGCCGCCGAAATGCATGGTCAAACATTCAATGGAAAAAAATGCGGTTCGTTCGGCGACATAAGCACCTTTAGCTTTTATGCAAATAAAATTATTACTACGGGTGAAGGTGGTATGATACTATGCGACGATAATGACATGGCCGAACATTGTAAAAAACTAAGAAACCTTGCTTTTGAAAAGAATGCACCCCGTTTTGTACATTACGAACTGGGCTTCAATTATCGTATGACCAATATGCAGGCTGCGTTAGGGGTTGCACAGTTGGAACAGGTAGACAATATAATTGACAAAAAAAGAAGCATCGGGAAAAGCTATGATGAAAGCCTGGGCTTTCTAAAAAAATATGGCTACACCTTTTCGTTGCCTTTAACAAACTATGCTGAAAATATTTACTGGGTATATGGATTGGTTGCCCCTTCAAAAAACGAAAGGGAACTACTGGTTGAGCATCTTAATAAACACCACATTGGCACACGTCCTTTTTTTTACTGTATGCACAAACAACCGTTATTTAATAAAATGAACTTGTTTGAAAATGAAAGCTACCCCGTAGCCGAAAACCTTGCAGACTGCGGGTTTTATATACCCAGTGGCGTTGGATTGACATCCGCGCAAGCGCAAATTGTAACGCAAACCATCAGGGATTTTTATGAGTAAACTTCGTGTAGGAATTATAGCCGACCAGGAATATGTGTTGGAGCGCGGCGGGGAATCTTCCTACTACCATGTACTATTGAATGGTATCAACAATTTTGATTTTGATAATAGCATCGATATTGTGAACGTTGTTTTCTGTCCGAAAGATTGTGTATTACCAAATTTTAAAAAGCCATCCATTGTAATACGTCGCGGCAAAGCTTCTACTATAAAAAACATTGTAAAAAACAAAACCGCCAGCCAATCTGCCCAATTTTTTTCCCGACGAAACATCGTGGTAAAATACCTGTCGGATATTGTAACGGCACGTAAGAAAAGAAAGACAGAAGATATTTTACGAGCCAACAACATTGACCTAATTTATTATTTACGACCCGAAATGGAGGTCCTAAATTATCCTTTCATTGCCACGCATTGGGATGTTGGGCATAAATCGATGCATGCTTTTCCCGAGGTGATGCTCAATGGTAATTATGAAAAACGGGAAAACTATTATTTACAAACCCTGAACAAAGCGTTTTTGATATTGTGCGAATCGGAGACCGGCTGTGAAGAATTAGAAAAATATTATTCGCTATACCACGATAAGCTAAAAGTGTTACCCATATTTGGCGGCAGCATTATTGAAACCAGCATATCATCAGCCCTGGAAAAAGAAATTTTAGAACATTACCAACTTACCAGCGAAAATTATTTTTTGTACCCTGCACAGTTTTGGGCGCACAAAAATCATTATAACCTTATACGGGCATTTCATACACACGTAACCGAATCCAACAATACGTTACTCAAATTAGTTTTGCCCGGTACAGACAAAGGAACAATGCCCTACATAAAGCAGGTGGCTGAAGAGTTGGGCATTTCTGGGCAGGTTATTATACCCGGGTTTGTAAAAAGCGAAACACTCGCGGTATTATATAAAAATGCCATTGCGCTCATCATGCCTACTTTTTTGGGTCCCACCAATTTACCGCTGATAGAAGCTGCGCATTTAAATTGTGCTGTTGCCTGTTCCGACCTGGGTGGGCACCGAGAAATTATGCAGGAACATGCATTTTATTTTGAACCCGCAAATGCAACTTCAATAAAAACTTCCCTGGAACAAATGCTTGACAAAAAAGCACGCGATCAGCTCAAGTTTTCAGCAAAACAACACATTACAACATCGCCTTTTAACCTGGCAAACAGCCTCAACATTTTAAATGACATGTTAGTTAACTGCATACCTGTGCGCAAAACCTGGGGTATTGATTAATGGATAACATCTTCCATGGCAACTCTTTGTTTTTTATGCTGATGATATACGCGAGCCATTTGAAGTAAAACCGATGCCAGGATTAGTACAAATCCCAGGTAAAACCATTCACTTAAATACTTGTTCTCGTGGTAGATGGCGAATGCGAGCAATATGCCATAAACGGGTTCGAGATTGAGGGTAAGGCTTTGTGTAAAAGCTGATATTTTTTTCAACGCCTGCAGCGAAAGATCCATAGCAAGTATGGTACAAACCCAGCTTAAAATAAAAAGCCATGTGGTGTCTTTAAAACTTGGGAAGTACTGTTTGGTTGAGAAAACACCTAAATAAAAAGGCATAACAACTGTTAGAAAAAGCAGCCCGCCACCAAGCTCGTACAACATCATGGTTTTGGGGGCAGTGTTTTGTACCTGCCTTTTGTTGAGCACTGAAAACACACTGCTAAGCACCGTACATATAAGCCCCAGCACAATGCCTGTTTTAAATTGCGGGTCAAAATGAAAGATGAGATAAATACCGGCAATGCCTACCAGCCCAAGAATTATTTCAACCGGGTTGATTTTTTTATCCGTCATACAAGGCTCCAGTATAGCAGTAAAAAGCCCTGCTGATGAAATACAGGTTAAAGCAATGGAAACGTTGGAATACTTGATGCTGCCGTAAAAAAAACACCAGTGCAATGCTATGAGGGACCCTATGCCAAACAGTTGCCATTTTTGGGTTGCCGAAACTTTTTGGAGCTCACCCCGCCAATGCATCAACAAGTAAAGCGACACAACCGTTATGAAAATACGGTACCAAACCAGCAAGCCTTCATTCAACGTAATGAGGCGGCCCAATACACCGGTAAATCCCCAGAGAAAAACGGCGACATGCAGTTTTATCAATGCATTTTTCATGATGGCAAAGAACGTGAAATAAATGAACGCTTAGGACGAATAGAATACAAAAACTACAAGAGGGCGACGCAACAATGTTGATCAATATTGAAATGTGTGGACAATAAAATTCAACTACATTAACTCATTTCACAACAGTTAATATTCGCGGCTCACCATGTACAAAGAGTAAAATGATAAAAGAATAAGGCGCCAAATAAATGTGTGCGCTGATGCTTTTCTTTTTTAGAGGGTGGTAAAAGTTTAAACCATGTAACGCAACCATCCCTACGTTTTGAAGTGGGAATTTTCAATGTTTCCACCTAACCATTTTTATTACCGCATTATAATTTTTATATTTAAGTGAGGCCAGCTATTTGGTTGTTCACTCACTTATCATCCATACATACCCACCATTAATAATATTGCTATGAAATGTTTGTTTGCGCGTAAATACATTGTACTGGCAGTAGTTGTTTTTTTTAGTTACTCGATGCAAAGCTGCAGCACTACCCGAATTGTAACCAAGTACGACTGCGACACTTTCGCTAACAATCCGGTTAACAAAAAAACCACGTGGACGTATGCCTGGGGATTGGTTCAGCCAAAAGATATCAATCCGAAATGTGATAGCCGTTCAAACCACCTGAACAAGGTAACAGTAAAGGACAACCTTGGTTTTTCGTTAATATCGGTGATTACATTTGGCATAGTGATGCCGCACAGGATTGAGTGGTGCTGCGCTCCTTATACACCACCTACCGTTACACTCGGCACAAACCAATAAACACTTTTTTATGGCGCTTGCACTAACGTTACCAGATGGCATTGAAAGATTGCCTGTTACCAAATGGGAAAATGCACACCAGAATTTTGTGCACACTTTTAAAGAAGGCGCATCTTTTAAAATGCGTATCCCCCACTCCGACCCCGCACAACAATACCGCGATACGACCCGCAATTTCCAGTGGCTTGTAAAATATGCTACCGATAACCAGCTACAATTAAGGGCAATGGGCAATGGCTGGTCGTTCTCGGAGGTTGCTGTTTGTGAAGGTGGCCTGGTTGACACAAAATCATTGCGCCTTTCATTCAACATCGGCAAATCATTTGTTTCCGCTGAATATTTAAAGAAAGGGAAAAAGGCTGCCGACCTTTTTTTTAGCCAATGCGGAATGAGTGTTTTGGACCTGAATGAAAAGCTGGAAAAAGAATCAAATCCTAAAAGATGTATCAAAGCATCGGGAGCAAGCAACGGTCAATCGATAGCGGGTTGTACCTCTACCGGTACACATGGCTCAGCGTTTAAAGTGGGTGCCGTACACGATGCCATTGTTGGCTTGCACGTAGTTGTTGGCGCCGACCGGCATGTATGGCTGGAGAAGAAATCGAACCCGGTAGCATCGGATGAATTTATAAACTGGCTTGGAGCAGAAGCGATAAAAGACGATGCTATTTTTAATGCAGCTGTAGTAAGTTTTGGCAGCTTTGGTTTTATACATGGCATTTTGTTAGAGACCGAACCCATTTTTTTGCTGGAACAATTTCGCACAGGCAACATTACATACAACGAAGCATTAAAACCTGCCATGAACCGCCTGGATTTTTCAAACATACTGCATGCCTTACCTGCGCCACCAAATGGGCCGGGTAAAGAGTTGTATCATTTTGAAATTATTGTAAACCCGCAACAGTTTGAACCGGGCAATGCGGATAAAGGCGTATTCCTTAAAACCATGTACAAGATACCCTACCGCACCAATTACCCCATGGTGGAACGCGATGATAAAGGATTTACTTACGGTGATGATTTGCTCGGCATTATACAAACAGTGGTGGATGCATTGGGACCAGCGCTATCGGCAAAGCTGGTTCCGGGGCTGGTAAATAAATTGTTTCCACTGGCATTTAAATCAACCGAAAGCACCATGGGCACCATTGGCGAAACCTTTAATAATACAAAGTTTAAAGGAAAGGTTGCCAGTGCCGCAGTGGGTATAGACAGCGCTAATGCAAGCAGGGTTATTGAAGAAGTGATTGCCATCAATAAGAAAAATCCTTTTCCCGGCGGTATTGCTTTGCGGTATGTAAAAGGCACGGAGGCTTTAATGGGTTTCACCCGTTTTGCAAGCACGTGCATTTTAGAATTGGACGGAGTTGATTCAAATTTATCCCGCACATTTTTTAAGAAAGTATGGGACCGGTTGGAGGAGTTATCTATTCCTTATACGCTTCACTGGGGTAAGATCAACTTTAACCTTACGCCGGAATTGATCCTCAAAATGTATGGGGCATCTACAGTGAAAAAATGGAAAGTCTGCCGTAAAAAATTATTGAGTGCAAAAGTTCGTAAAGTATTTACCAACCAATTTATGGTTCAATGCGGGCTGGATG
>JANPIA010000087.1:0-21683 GCA_031424735.1 Segetibacter sp. | reverse complement strand
CATTTTAACCTCAACCGCCGATAAAAAAGAAACCCCGGAAGGCATATGGGTTAAATGCCCTGCCTGCAACTATATATGCACCAGTGCCGAACTTCGCGAGGCACTGTATGTTTGTCCTAAATGCAACTATCATCACCGCATTGGCAGCGATGAATACTATGATATGTTGTTCGACAATAAAAAATATAAAGAACTCTTCAACAACATTCGCAGTAAAGATTTTTTGGGGTTTACCGATTTGAAGCCTTACAAAAAACGGCTTGAAGACATTTGGGCGAAAACCGATTTAACGGATAGTATGCGCATAGCTACCGGCACCATTGATGGTAACGGATTGGTGATTGCCTGTATGGATTTTGAATTTATTGGTGGCAGCCTCGGCAGCGTAATGGGCGAAAAATTCAGCCGGGCAATTGACTATTGCATATTGCACAAACTCCCCTACCTGGTTATTTGTAAAAGTGGTGGCGCACGTATGATGGAAAGCGCTTTCAGTTTGATGCAGCTCGCTAAAACCAGTGGTAAACTTTCCCAACTAAGCGATGCTAAACTCCCTTACATTTCTTTGTTAACCGATCCAACCTTTGGTGGCATTTCCGCCAGCTTCGGTATGTTGGGCGATTTGAACATTGCCGAGCCTGGCGCATTAATTGGCTTTGCGGGCCCACGGGTGATAAAGGAAACTATTAAGAAGGATTTGCCAGAAGGCTTTCAGCGAAGTGAGTTTTTACTGGAGCATGGCTTTCTCGATTTCATCATCGACCGTAAAAACCTGAGAGATAAGCTTAGCCAGTTGCTGGTGTTGTTTAAAAATTAGACGTTGCATATGGTAGGTTCCAGCTTTTAAGTACTACGTCTAAGGTGTACGTCAACTATAAACCAATGATCATCGAACATCAACCAATAAGCATTTACAATTTGGCATTAACCATTTACAATTAATAAATTCCGTCATGATCATCGACACACTTGCAAGCGCTAATACTTATGCATCCTTACACCCGCATTTCGCCAAAGCGTTTGAATATCTCCGTTCATTAGATTTCAATAATCTTGAAGACGGTAAGTACGATATTGATGGCGACAATTTGAGAGCTATTGTTTCAAATAAAAATGGGATGACTGCCGAAGAATCGATTGCAAAGTTTGAGTGCCACGATAAACATATAGATATACAGCTTTGCATACACGGTATCGAAAAGATGGGATGGAAGTCGAGGAAGGAATGTAAACAACAAAAGGGCGATTATAACCCAGACAAGGATGTAGTTTTTTACAACGATGCACCCGATATGTATTTTCAAATAACCGATAACCAGTTCGTCATTTTTTACCCCGACGATGTGCATGCCCCCATGATTGGCGAAGGTCCCATAAAGAAACTGGTGGTAAAAGTGAAACTATAAAATACAATACATTTTGAGAGGGCTTGTCGTATTACAAGCTCTTATTATTTAATTGAATAGTTTGATAATTGAAATATGCGAAAGCACTGTATGTTTCATTAAAACATATACTCATCACTCCTCACTTGCAACTGAAACTTATTCATTTTATAGCGCTGATATTAGAAAGAAGCATTTGTTGTACCAATGTAAATAACCAATTATAATTCAAGTAAAAATCAATGTCATTTTTAATTGAACGAGCCTCAAATAAAAAAGTTCTTGCGCTGCTTTTATCCCTGCCGCGGAAAATTTAAAATGAAACTTTTTGGTCTTCTACTTTTTTCAGAAGCCCGGCTTCAATGCCTTTGGTGATCAAATTCAATTATTCCGCAAAAATTATCTTCAAACGAGAGAAGGAATTTAGTTGAAATGTATATTGCGTTGCGTTAAAATGAAATCACAACTTATCTCAAGCTAATTAACCTATGCGTTCAATTTTATTATGCCTGCTGCTAATGATTGCTACTGCCAAAGCATTTAATCAGGAACCAACTGCAAAGCCCGATTCTACCAAAACCATTGATACCGCTAACATGGCAAAAATTTATGTGGTCCGTTCAACAGGGCACATAGCAAGTGCGGTAAACCTTCGTGTACTGGTAGATGATGTGGCTTTTTGTAAAGTTAGAAACAATCGTTATGCTGTGTTTTTTGTGCAACCCGGCAATCATACCTTTTATGCAACCTCGTGGGATAAACCAAGGGCAATTGATAAATTTGGTTTAAAGATGCCGGTGGAGCCGGGCAAGACTTATTACATGAGCATGAGGATAAAACAAAGATTTTTTGATGTGGAAATTTTCCTGGAAGAGATCACTTACAATAGTGCGGCACCACTACTACAGAAATACAAACAGGACGAATGCGATTAACAAAAACCACGCGTTGAAACACGTGAACGGTGCTATATACGTTTTGATATTACATTCCCAGGTTACCGCTAATTGTGTATAAAAAAACTGTTTACATAAGCTCATAAAGCAATCATAATCGTAAGATGGATGAATCCACTTTATGTAAGCGGTCTTCATAAATTCAGTAGCGATCAGGATCGCCTGAATAAGTCACGTTGTTTTACTAATTCATTTTGCGACATCATGGGTATCATTTATCCGGTATGATTTCATTGTAACTTCAACCAATGAAACGCTCCCATTGGCTATTACTTTGCGCATTTCCATTCATCTGTCTGTCACAATCCATATTTGTTGCGCCACCAGCAAAATATGCATCCGTAGCAAACGTAGCAAACGATTTTAAAGCCCTGCTGCGCCGACCACAAGTAAACTTCAACCCATCTTTCCAAACCTTTAGCACAGACACTGTATTGATTGAAAAAGGTTTCATTTACAGCGAGGAAAAAGAACGCGTTCCGGTGCTTATTTATAAACCTGTTACACCTGGCGTACAATCGTTTCCGGCGGTAATTTGTTTACATGGCACCGGTGGAACTAAAGACAGCGAAAGCATAACAGACCTGCTTTACTCGATGACAAAGATTGGCGTAATGGCGATTGCAATAGATGCCCGCTTTCATGGCGAACGCATACAAGGTGGAGCCAGGAATAGCCAGCAATATGTAAAGGCAATTACAAAGGCATGGGGAGATACGAGCCATACACAACAGCTACACCCTTTGTATTTTGACACTGTATATGATATTTGGAGACTTACCGATTACTTAATAACCAGGCAAGATGTGCTGGCGAACCGACTGGGCATGATGGGAATTTCCATGGGTGGCATTGAGACCTGGATGGCGGCTTCTATTGATAAAAGAATAAAAGTGATTGTACCGGTTATTGCGGTTCAAAGCTTCAAGTGGTCGCTCGATAATAACCAATGGCAGGGGCGGGCAAATTCAATTGCAGGGGCGCATCAGCTGGCTGCAAATGATTTAGGTGATAGCATTGTAAACAAAGAAAACGTAAAGCAATTATGGAACAAATTGCTTCCGGGCATTACTAATAAGTTTGATTGTCCATCGATGATAAGGCTGTTTTCACCAAGACCTTTGCTCATTTTAAATAACGAAAACGATTTAAACTGCCCGCTTGAAGGTGCGCAACTTGCTTTTGCATCAGCCCGCAAAGCGTATAAGTCTGTAAATGCGCTAAATAAGCTGCGGGTATATATTACCCCCCATCAACCACATCGGTTTCTTCCAGAACATTCACAAATGGCAGTTGCATGGTTTAAGAAGTGGTTGTAGTAAAGCAGCTTTCCAGGCATTTTTCTCCTTAAATAAAACCGAAGGGCTAACGAAATCCGCCGTTGAAAAATGTGTGGTCGTTATAAGCGGGCACAAGGGGCAGAGGCAAAATGACTTTTCAACGCGGGTAAATTTCGGAGCACATCAATAGTAAACTGCCTGCCATTTTCAGGGTTTACAAACTATCATTAACTTTCCAAAAAACTTATTCATGGACTTTGTTGATTACTATAAAATATTGGGTGTAGATAAAAATGCGAAAGAGGAAGATGTAAAAAAAGCATACCGTAAACTTGCGCGCAAACATCATCCTGATCTTAACCCAAACGATAAAGAAGCACACAAAAAGTTTCAACAAATTAACGAAGCCAACGAAGTATTAAGCGACCCTGAAAAGCGAAAAAAATATGATAAATATGGTAAAGACTGGCAACATGGAGAGGAGTATGAAAAGGCGCAGCAATCGCAACGCCGTTCACATGCACCTGGCGGCGGCCAGTCTTTTTCAGGCGGTTTTGGCGAGGATGATTTTTCTGATTTTTTTGCTTCCATGTTTGGCGGATCGGAAGGTGGTGGCAGACGAGGGAATGTAAAATATCGCGGGCAGGATTATAATGCGGAACTCCAGCTTCATTTAAATGATGCTTATACAACACATCAAAAAACAATCACCGTTAACGGAAAAAACATTCGCATTACCATACCTGCCGGCATTGCCAACGGGCAAAAAATAAAGCTAGGTGGTCATGGTGGTCCGGGTGTAAATGGCGGTCCGGGTGGCGATCTGTACATTACCTTTTCTATCGCAGACGATGGCAAGTTTAAACGGCTCGGCAACGACCTTTACACTACTCATGAAATTGATTTATACACCGCAGTACTGGGCGGCGATACCACTATTGAAACCATGAGCGGCAAAGTGAAGATCAAGGTAAATGCAGAAACACAGAACGGGACCAAAACAAAACTGAAAGGCAAAGGCTTTCCCGTTTATAAAAAGGATGGTGAATTTGGCGACTTGTATGTTACTTACTCTGTAGAAATACCTACCCAACTTTCCGACAAGCAAAAAGAATTGTTTACCCAACTATCTCAATTGTAAAATGAGTTTTATGGAAAAGGATGTAATGATAGCAGCCGATGAATTTTGCAACCATCACAATATTTCATTTGCTTTTGTAAGCTTGTTAAGCCAACAGGGGTTAATAGAAATGACTACCATAGAAGAACACCAGTTCATCCCGGCAAACCGTTTACAACAATTGGAAAAACTGGTTCGTTTACACTACGACCTAGATATTAACCTGGAAGGCATTGAAGCCATTACCTACCTGCTGAACCGGATTGAAAATATGCAGCATGAAATGATAGATTTGAAGAACAGGTTGCAGTTTTACGAGCGTTGACAAGAAACTGATAAGCATCCCGCCAAATAATTGCATAAGATAGAAAGCTCCCCCACACAGACTTAATACATTCATTAACCTGCATAAATCATACATGCACCGGCATACCTTCCATACAGGTAAAATTTTTTTTCCGCACATTCGTTATCCGTCCAAATCTCATCTCAATTAAACGGTAATACCATGCTTGCTGCCCCGGTTGAAGTTACCATTACAGAAAAAGTGTACGACTTATTTTTTGTTGATATACTCAACAAAACATTCCTGTACCAGTCGTTTGATTATGAGATACGTGGAGAAGATAAAAAGACAGTTCGCCGCGGAACTTTCCGGGCACCCTCCGTACAATTGCGTACAAATAATCTCGCCGAAGGCAAGTATCAATTTCAACTTTACTTGGAAGGCAAAGAATGGCAAAGCACTTCTTTTATAAAAAATTGTAACAGCGAGGAATAGTATCTGCATCCATGCTTCTCTCCTACTCTATAAATGTTTGGCTGAATACATAGTCAAACAAATATCTGTAACATCGTTGTTGATGCAATGCATCCGCTATCCTCGCCAGCCCTGTAAAGTGTGTTTCAAAAAATAAAATTAACCTTCCATAAGTTCGTTTGAATATCCCTAAATTTAGTAAAACTAACTACTATGCCATGGACACCACTGCAGGCTTTTGAGCCATCATTAAAAGGAAAGCTTATCCGCTTTAAGTCGTTTTTTAACGGGGAAAATTTAAACGTTCTAAACAACAGAAATGCAGCAAAAAATGTTCAGGTACCTCCCGGCGCTGTTGGCATTTGTTATTCGGTTACAGGCGGAACCATTTTTATCGGGTTTAGCAAAGACCTTAAAACTCCACCAGCTTTTACCGTCTCTCCTACCAGCCTGGCGTTTACAACAAAAATTACCATAAACGATATTGGAAAGCTTGAAATAGATTCAGTAAAAAGCCCCGGTGCATATTACTTGGAGGATGGAACTTTTGTTGTAAGAATTTTGAATGGTGAAGATGTGTACATTGAAGGCAATCCGGCGAAATTATCAATTACCTATTCTCAATTGATTGAGAGAGCTGCAACTGTTTATGGTGAAAGTTCGCACAACCACAATGTAAATTCTAAGGAAGAGGTTTATGCTATTGCAAGTGTGCTTAAGAAAAATCCAAAAGTACTTGCCTATGGAAAGTTAGGTGCGGCAGCTGAGGATCTGAAACATAAAAAAGATTTAGAAAGGAACGCCAGGTTTATGAAAGTAGCCATTGGAGCCGTTCTCAATTCAGTACAAAATAAAATGGACTATAGTAATGGAGCCAGTTATTGGGACGGACCTGAACAAAGCCATGTGGAGGACGACACTTTCAAAGACGCGAAATATGAATACCATATTAATACAATGGGTTGGAGAATTAGTGATGATCACTATGAATCCTGGAAAAAAAACATAAGTAATAACGCGAGATTTGGCAGCAACTATTTTAAAACTCCCAAAGAGAAGTATGCCCCCGATAATTTTGGTGGTTATAGAAATAAGGATATGATAAGGCGGGTTTCAACAGCGCAACATGGACTCTCGATTTTTTGGAAAGAAGCGTCCATACCAAAACCAAAAACGCCTTAATTGTAATGAAATATTTAATCACATTGATTTTACTAAATCAGTTTATTTTTTGTGGAAACGATAAAAAGAAAGGAAAATCATCGCAGGAAAATAAAAAGCAACTACTGATGGTGGAGAGATGGTGGAAACCAAACGATTCAACAAAAAATAATGTTGCTAAAGTATATGAGAAAATGCTTTTTGATGATAGCAAAAACCTAATCGTTTACGCAAGCATTAGCAAAGATGCTTGTAATGTGACCGATTCTGTTCGATTTACCTACAACGGCAGTAATCAGCTTGTTGAAATGGTTGAATACCTTCCGACAGATTCGCTTATTGGAGAATGTATCACTACGTTTAAAGAGTCGTTCAGGATAAAATTAACCTATTATGAAAATGGTAATTTCCAAAGGGTTGATACCCTTGTTAGGGTAGCTTCCATTTACTTGCCCCCACGCGACTTTGGAATGTTTAAAGACCCATTCCGTTTATTAGCTAAAGAATTTGAAGAAATCCAATTTACAATTCAACATAGTGACGATTCTTTGATAACTTTTGATCCGAATAAGCCTGGCATAAAAGTGAAAAAGTATTTTTCAAACTTCATCCCGGGTCTATTTGTACAATATGGTTTAGCACCAGATGCTTTTCTAGATTCGATGCATACTTTTCAAACAGATAATAGAATTTTGAAAGATCAGTTTTTTTTTAAAGGCATAAATACCACAAGATCGTATGAATATATAGGCGAACGAATTTCAAAAATTAAAATCAGTATTGATCAAAATAAAGAACTGACAAGGTACGAGGAAGGTTTTACCTATAAATTGCAATAAACTTTTAAAGAAAGAAAATCTCACAATTATCAGCTTTCATGGCAATCAACACCTACTACAAACTCCCATTGCAACTCAACCGCCTTATTGAAGGCAAGGACATACCCACCTGCGACCTTCGTGCATCCATTTCGAAAAACATTGAGTTGATCATAATGACGAGGTTTGGCGAACTTAGAAGTGAGCCCACTTTTGGCTGCGAAATATGGGATCTTGATTTTGAGCTGATAGTAAGCCAGGGCAAATGGGAAAAACAAATTTGCAGTTCGGTACTTCAATCCATAACCAACCACGAAGCACGGCTAACAAGTATTGAGGCGGATGTGGTGCTAACGGAGATTGAAAAGGTAAACCCCATTTATAAGCTGCCGGAAATAAAGAAGAAAGTTGAAATACGCCTGAAAGCGGTAGTAAAAAAAACGGGCGAACCGTATAGCTTTACCGCAAGTTTATTTTTAAGTCCGCTGTCGCTCGATTAAAACAAACCTTTAATCAAACCAATATGTTTTTCGATTCAGATAATTCAAAAGAGGCTATTAAAACCCGAATGCTCCGGGTTGCCTTATCGTATTGGGAAACGAGGAATACAGATGAGCTTGACCCGCTGGTAAAGTTTTTAATGGATGCATTATCGGCTGAAATTTACGATGTGGTGAACGACATTAAAAATGCAGAAGGACGAATACTTGAAAAAATGTCGCATTTACTTGCGCCTGATTTGCTTACAGCGCCTGCACCGGCACATGCAATAATGCAGGCATTGCCCGGCGAACCATCCGAGTTTTTAACAGAAGAAGACCAATTTTATTTTGATAAAAAGATTGCATCTAAACAAGATGGACCTCTCGATACAACGGTCGATATCTATTTTACACCGGCAGGCAAAGTGAGAATTTTTGACGCGGAAATAAATTTCATTTTTTCCGGAAGCAACCTTTATTCGTTCGATCAATCGTCAAACAAACTTTTAACAGCACCAGCATTAAAAGGGGTTCAGTCAAACGAATGTTGCATATGGCTCGGTCTCAATATTAATTCGCGTTTGAAACATTTAGACGGAATGAGTTTCTATTTTGATTTAAAAAATATCAATACGTCGGTAGCCGATTTTTTTTACCAGTTTCTTCCGTTTACAAAATGGTTTATCGGCGATAAAGAAATTAAAATTTCCGGGGGCCTTCATTTGCAAAAGGTGGCAGGGCAAAGTATGGAAAACAATATTTCCGATACAGACCTCATGCACTCTATCAAAAAAAATATCAATCATTATTATAACAAAAAGTTCATCAGCATAAGCGATGAAAAGTTCGATGTACAAAGCGCAACCCTGACCGAGTATCCTGAAAGCTTTAGAAAAACTTTTGCGGAGCCTGTTTTTGAAAAATTGGATGAAAAATTATTGTGGATCAAAATTGTATTCCCAACCAACATACAGTCAGAACTATTAAATGAAATTGTTGTAAAGGCAAATGCGTTTCCGATTATGAATTGCCGAAAAAATGAGATCAGGTACCGGCTGCGAAGTGGCAGAAACATCATTCCGATACCCAATGTACCCAACGAACGTTTTTTAGCGGTAAAATCTTTTACCGATGGCACAACAACATACAAGGCAATTCCTTTTAGAAAAACCGGCGATGAGGAACAGGGCACTTACACTTTACGCACAGGCGGACTGGAGCGATTTGACCGCCGTAACGGACGCGAGATCATACAATATCTACTTGAATTGTTGCGAAGTGAGAGTGCAGCGTTCTCCTCTTTTGGTCATGATTTTATAGCCAGTACACTAAAAGAAATGAACCAGTTTATCGCATTGCTCGAACAGAAAACAAATACCACAATTGACGATGCTACGGAAATTCCGAACTACATAATAGTAAAGCCAACCGAAAACCAGGAGCTGATGTTTATTGAATATTTCACTACCAATACTGAGCTTGGCAACAATTTACGTTCGGGAATGAAAATGCAACAATCAAGCGGCATCTCTGTTAAGCCAGCCTCGCTTATATTGCTTTCGCCTACCCTTGGCGGAAAAGATAAATTGAAGTCGGAAGAGAAATTATACGCGTTTAAATATGGCTTGCTTACCCGCGAAAGAATTGTAACAGTAGAAGATATTCGCAGTTTTTGCTTTTACGAATTAGGCAATCGTTTGAGCGACGTAACGGTAAAAAAGGGTTTTGTTATTTCAGACAATCCGAAAGAAGGAATAAAAAAAACATTGGATGTTTCATTAACTCCATCACGCGAAAAAAAGATGGATAATGAGGAATGGCTACAATCGTGCGATCAGCTAATTTCGAAATTGCAAACACGCTCCGGCATGACTTACAATTACCGGATATTTCCGAAACCACAGGTATAGACCTGGTTTACAAACCTTATAAAGTTGTTTGTTGCTTATGAACCTTACAAATGTTTTTGAAGATGAGTTAAATGGTGTTGCCACGGACTTTCGGGCAGAAGTAATTGCAGCCGAAATGATAGAAAACAATACCCCGGCAGAAAGGGTGTTGATTGTACCGTTGGGTGCTATGAACCGCCCTCAAAACAAAGACATTGAAAGTGTTATAACCGAAGTATCTGGCTACGACAATAAAGAATACATTTTAATACGCACCCACAAGGAAGGCTTGTACGATAAATTGCCGGAAGGTTTGTTCCATAACCCCATATCGTATGCCAACGACAAATCTGAACAACAGGTGATAGATGGAATTAGATTACACAGGGTTGAAGAGAAAACGGCACGCCTGTTTTTTCTTCCGTTTGATGCAGCTTTATTCAGCGCAAGGGTACAAATAGCATTGTACGAAAACCAGCTCGATAAAAAATTTCATAACAACCAACTCATTAATATTTTCTCGCCCCATTGGCAAATCTTTCAACACCTGAATGTTTTACAATCAAATATTTTTTTGCAATTCCTCCCGCTTATTCACTCAATAAGAGACGATTGGCAGGCAATTGAAACTTTGCTTGAGCTGATGTTTTTGAGTCCGGCGAAACTAAAATTGCGAAGCCTGAAAAAACCAGCCCAAACAGGCATAAAAAAAAATAATGCGCAATCCGAAATAGGTAAAGGATCGCTGGGTATCGATCTCACCACTGGTCACCCAATTGATGGCGGAGGCTTTGATGAAATGGTGATAACCTTCGGACCCATAACCGCTGAACGGGTTTCTGCCTTTACGCAAAAGGCAGGGCAGGAAGGAATTGTGCGAATGTTATGTGACTACCTTGTACCGGCCGATTTGGATATCGCGATAGAATACGATCTCGTTGAATCTGAAAGGAGTTTTTTGTTACCGCATAATCAACAAACAACCGATAATTGCAGCATGGGTGTTAGCACTTACCTGTAAAATATTCTATCTTTATTTTCATCCCTTTTACAAAAGCCTTCGTATACCTTGCACTCCTGTTAATACCCAAAACTCTTTACATTGAAAAAGGAAAATGCTTCAATTGCTATTCACGAAAGTGCACGGGTAGTGTTTGCTTACCTGAATGGGTATTCCTGCGATCTGATGGATTTACCCGGCAAGGGTTTAGCTACCAACTCCAAATTGAACGCCGGTAACGATGGCAGTTTTGTGCAAGCAGTTCTATCTAACAATGCCGCATCGCTTTCGCCAACCGACCTGCCATATTGCATTGAGGTTGCTAAAAAGCTCATGACCATTTACTGTGCAGGCACTTGTGCTGAAATTTATTTTGAAAACAATCTTCGTATTCCTGATGAACTGGAGATGGATATTTCTGGTCAGGACTTAACCATCATGGAAAAAATTCAATCGTTTTTAAAGAACGCTGCGGAAAACCACCCCGACGATTTCCCTTCGCAAACGATCGTTTCCGTATTTAAAAAATTGAAAGACCCTGCTACCTGGAAGGCGATTGAAATGCTTGGCGAAAAAGTATCGTTGCAGGAACAATTGAAAAGATTTTTTATAGAAGACACCCTGATGATGGCGGGTATTAAAATTCAAAAAGTGGCTACCCGGTCAGGGTTTAGCCTGGGTGTACATGAAGATGAAGAGATAAAACCTGCAATGCAGGAAACTGCCACTTTTCAGCAGGCAGATATCAGTCCGTTGGATATTGTTGTAAAAGATTTTTTGAAAAAAATAAAAACCAACTGGACCGAAGTAGAACTAACTGATGCAACAAACTATTTGCACAATGTTTATAAAAAGTACAGTTAGAGGTGTTGACATGATTGGCTAATTAGGTTCTCCAAAGAGATTAAAGCTTCATCGATTAATACCTGTTCCGTAAGATTCAACATTGACTTTAATAATAAAAGGTTTTAAATTTATAAAGCCTGTAATGCTATCCTGATATTGTCACATCGTGTTGTTTCAATTGAGCAATAAAACATCCAATCTTATCCACCCAAAAAAAGTGTACGCATGTTTAAGTTAGATGATTTTAAAAAAGAATTGAAAAAAGACAATTCTCACTTCGAGCGCTTCAAAAAAAGCTCACTGCACGATTTGGTTAAATTACTTGAGCGAAAGTTGCCGTCACCCACTGCTTTTCAAATAGGGCAGGAAATGAAAAAGATCAGCAGTGTGAAATGGTTGAAATATGCAAACACAAAAAAATACCTGTTAAAAGAATTCCCGTCGTTACGCGATCAGCTTGCGGTAGCGCATGTATCGGTTGGGGAAACTGTACCTGGTTATACACCAGGGAAATTTGAAAGAGCTAAAGATGCCGATGGTAACTGGCACGATTACGTTCTTCAGCAAAAAGGAAATTCCTGTGGACCGGCTAGTGTATTGATAGTAAAAACTGCCTGGCATCCAACTTCAAAAAATAAACTGAGCGAGCCTGAAGTGAGAGGCACCATGGCATTGTTTGAACATGGCAAACAAAACACCGGCGTTTCTTCTATTGGACCGGAAGCTATTGGTATGCATGCATGGAAAACGGTGGGATCTGTAAGAGGATCAGTGTTGAATGGACTGAAAGCGCAACCGTATGCAGTGCCAAGTGCACGCGCAGTCACTAATTTACCAGATGCAGCTATGCTGGAGGAATTGCGAAATTGTACTCCTAAAAAGCCAGGTATAATTGGGGTTAACTGGCACGCTGGTGGGGGGCATTGGGTTGTATGCATCGGACCAACGCGAACAAATGACCGGTTGATTATTCTTGACCCGGCAGATGGCGTTCAATACCTGCAAAACGATGTTGCAAATTATAAGGATTATAATGGAAATGGAGTAGTTGACTTGTCCGATCCAACCATGACTACATAAACCCAATTTTGTTAGCCTCCAATCATCACTGTTGGCAAACCCAATACAATAGTTCCCCCGTGGGCGGTAGAGTCGCCCATTCGTGCAGCTGGTCGTCCGCCAATCAAAACTGTCATTGAACCTTTAATGATTGAATCGGGAGGACCTACGCACGTACACATGCTGCCAACCGTAGCTGCAGGCAAACCACCTATTAAAACAGTTGGTACGCCGGGCGGCAAAATAGGTCCTCCAACATGCGGTATAGGAGGTACACCTGGCGTTACCATTGGACAAACATGCATGTCACTTATTCTGGCGGCAGGAGGCATAACAGTACTGTTTTTATTAGTTAATTTTTACCAAAGCTGCACTTATTTCAGCCATTGCTGCTGAAGATAACTTAGCCATTGCGGTACCTTCTAACGATAAATTAGCGGTGGCTTTTGCTGATAAGTTTGCGTTGGCTTCCAGGTTTAAATTTGCATTTGCTTTAGCGCTGATATTTGTTCCTTTTATTCCAACCTCTGATGTTCCTTCTATGTTAACAGCCTGGTTACTTTTCATATCAACCTTCGTTTTTCCTTCAATGGATACTGTCTGATCACTGGTTACTTCAATTTTCATTTTACCAACAATCTGTATCGTTCCATCTTTCTTCATTGTTATGGAACTATCGCCGGTTTTCAATTCTATTTGTTCACTGCATTTCATAAATATTTTTCCGCTTCCATCTAAATGTACGCTGTTACCTTTTGCGTCTTCAAAAAGCATACTCCCCTTATCGTCGTTCAATGTAATTGTATTACCGCTATTGGTAGAAATGGTTTTTACCTTATTATCCTTACCTCCACCTGCAGCAGTCTTATTTAAAAATCTGCTTCCAGAAACATATGGAAAACTGGGATCGTTATGATAAAAGCCCAATATTACAAGGTCGCCTACCTCCGGAATAAATACGATGCCTCTATTTTTACCGGTTTTGCCACCCTTTCCTGCATCACCCGTGAGGGTGTATATCCAGTCTGTTTTTACGTTACCTTCCTGCCATAACATTTGCACCTTAACTCTCCCAATATTCAAAGGGTCATTGTTATCTGTAACAAATGCGGTTTGAGGTTCGGCCACGGGTCTCTTAACATCTTTCACAGGTATTACTTCAATTGCCGAAGGAATGCCTTCAAAATGATTTAAATACTTTCCATCCTCACTAAATTCATGGGTAACGTTGGTGATCAAGAATTTTCCATACTCTTTTTTAGTAAATGCATTATTTGCTTTTTTCGAAATATTTATGGTAGCAATTTGCCCCAGCTTAATTTCAGGATTCGCGCTGGTTCCAGTCACTATTTCTAATTGGGCGGCTATTGCTGTCTTTTGAATTTTCAAAAAAATGTCTGTATCCGAATCAGCCGCAAGCTCAATTGGGTAATCACCTATGCTTGCAACTTCAGTATATAATTTATCAGATTCCTTTGCAGCAATTTTACCGTATTGTCCAAGCCCATTTACGTTTGCAGGGGTTGTTGCCACCACCGTTTTATCATTCTCACCATGATATGCCCATGCCTTTATAGCCATTGGCAATACTTGCAGTTTTTGTTTAAGGCTGTAAACATCGGCACCTAAAGTAATATCTATCTCTTTTAATGCAGATGGTTTTCCGAAAAACAATTGCTTGCCATCGTAAAAAAACCACTCACCAAAATCGGCTGATAAGCGATTTAAAAATTGAAAATTGCTTTCCTTATACTGTATCAGGTATTCGATTGCCCTGGTAAAAACAGGTTTAGGTGATACGCTGCATTCCGACAATAGCGCTTTAGTTGATTCCTCAACTATTTTCGATAATTTTTTTTTGGCAAAACAAGTTATGTGAGGGTTGTTTTCAAGCAAAATGGTAGGGCTGAAACCCTTCAGAAAAATTTGACTTTCATATGCGTTAGACTGCTCAACACTTACATCGGTTATTATGCCTTTAAACTCGTTCAGTATGCTTTTTTTCGAACGTTCATAAAATCTTATCAGTGTATTTTTCCCAATAAGTTTCATTACATGATCCAGGTTGAAAGAACCTTTTGTTTCAAATACATCATGAGGAATTTTGATAGCAAATTCATGATGTCTATTGAAGCCCTGATTTATATAAATACTGTAGTAATGGCTTATTATCGTGTCTTCAATTTCAATTTCCGCAAAAATTTTATGCACCTCCATACTGCTGTTTTTTATATATAAAAAGCTAAATGAATTAATTCAAAAAAGAATTTTCATTTAGCTGTAAAAGATTTAATGGCTCGAAAATATTAGCTCTTAGCTTTTGGCCAATCATTTTTCAATTCAGCAGTACCCAATTTAATTTCCTTAGCCGAAAGAGTAATTTGAAAAACCATTGGTGAACCATCGGAAAAACTTTCAGAATAAGAAATAATAAAAGCTTCTTTCAATTCAATTTTCTTTAAGCTTGCTGTAGACTCGCTTTGCTGAAAATCTATGGTACAGGTGAGTGGTTTCTCAGGTGTGTTCAGCATAGACTCTAAAAGAGTAGTTTCTTCGGTAGACTCCAATGCGAGGCTCACAGTACCTCCGCTGGTATCGGAAACAGGCTTTCCTTTGTGATCGGTATTTCTGCTAAATGCGTAACTGCATGAAAGTACATCGTAATCTTTACCAGACACTTTCAACGTTGCTTTAAATGCCATAAGTTTTAGTTTTAAATTTTAAAAAAATAGTTATTGATTGTATAGATCGGTTAAGGTACAGGTATTAGGTTTACTGTTGTGCGTATTCTGAATTCCACTCTGCTCCATCATCGCCTTTCTGCCCATCTAATTTTACTACAAAGCTTTTGGCAGGAAAGTAGGGCGTTATATTAATATCTAAAAACACGCGGTCTTTTTGGTTTTCATCACGCTCAAAACGAACGATCCTAAAATTCTCTATTAGTTTATCGGCACCTTTAATTCCATCTAAAAACTTAATGATCTGCGCTCTCAAATCTTTTTCAGATAAGGAGGTCCAGTTTTCGAAGGCGCGCCTGTTCAGGAAATCTACCAACACTTTTGCTATGTAATCAAATACCCTGACAACTGAGTAAGTTTGAAGTCCGAGGTTGTCACCATTAAACAATGTTTTGGCTGAGAAGGCCATTACTTTACCATATTCATTTACCATTGGTACCAGCCCTACCCTCTCCAGTTGCGATATCTCGCTTTTCTTCAAATCAAAACGAACGCTGTCCACCTCATTCATGCTACCGTGCTTTTTACCTGCAGTAACCTGCGACATCAATGTTTTATACATTTTACCTGCTAATGCCGCTGAACCTGGAACATATAAATCATCTTCTTCACCAACTTCTGCAACCTTACCCCTGCCAACCAAATAATTGCAGGTCATTACAACATTTGATTTAAATGCGTCGGCACTGGTCAAATTACTCTCCGTAAAAAGGTCGAGTACATCATCAGGATTTTCCAGGTTTTCAAAATCGGTAACCAACATTACCTTGTTTGAATAAGCCATCTTTCCCCACTTTTCAACAACCTTGTTTGATTTTAAATAGCCAGGCACCACCATCAACGAGTAGTTATTACGCAAGTCGAGGCGATCGTAGTTTTGTTTCAACTCTGCGCCAACGTGATCAATAAAACGTGGGTTATCTAAATCTGTTAGTTGATCCATGGAAGCATTTAGCAGCGCCACATTTTTCAACTTATCGGATTCCGTATTATTATAAAAAAGAGAAACGGATCGATAAGACTCTTCCAGTTCCCTAGTAGACTCTAATACTTTGTTCAGATTCTCTTTTAGGTTTTGGCTGGCGGTTTGGGCTTTTTCATTGCAAAACTCAACCATTTCCGATATGGAACTTTTAGCTGTAAGCAGGTCTATCCACAATTGAAGTTTTCCTTTCAAATCCTGGCGTTCCGTCTTCTTACCACTTTCTGTAAGAAAGATTTTTTTACGAGCCTTCCTTTCCGGGTTAACGTTTTGAATACCTTCAATAGTAGCTTCGAGCATATCAAAGCCACCCACTTTTATAAGTTTATTTAAAGAACTTTCAATAGAAGGAATATCTGCGGTTGACACTTCTGCCGTTTTAAAAGCAGCTTCAGCACCTTGCGATAATTCTTCTTCTTTACTTTTTGCCATAACAATATTTTATTAAAATAGATGAGTGTAGATGGGATAGCGATTAATGCTTAAATGTACCTGAGCCTTTTATTCATTTTCCTCTAATTCTGCGGCAAGACTGCGGAGTGTATTCACAAATGCTTCTTTCATTTCCGGATTTTCAATCACCGTTTTTAAACCCTTATTCGTTTTTAACTGCTTAATAAGTTTCATAAATGCATCCTGTTCCAGATTAACATTTTTGAGATACTTGCTTTCGTTAATGATCTCCTTAACGCTGAATGATCCCACATTTACAAACTTTAAATTCTCCTGTACAGTAGACCCATCCTCCTTCGTAAACTCAACATCAACGTTGGGTTTAAAGTGTTCGAAAGCCTGTTGTACGTTTTGAATATTTACAACCTCGGGACGGATGGGCTCATCAGCGGTTAGCTTTTGAATAAACAAGGTTTTATTGTGGGCAATCTCTGCCATGGCTTCGGAGACTTCTGCATCAACAGAGTTTCCTCCTAAATCGTAGTTGAACATATGCTTTGGTTTATCTTGTAAATTGAAGGTTTAAGGTAAAGGCTTTAATCTAAACTTCCTACAATATCATAAATAATTTTTTGATTTTGAAAGTGTAAAAACTATTGAGTAATTAACCATTCTAATTCATCTGCTTCTGCTTTTTTTGATACACTTACTTTGCTACCTTTTGCCAATTGCCCGGATATAATATATTTTGAAATAGGACGACGGAGGTGATTGCGGATAACGCCGGAAATTTGTCGGGCACCATATTTGGGCGTGAAGCCATTTTTAGCCAACATGATTTTAGCTTCATCACTAATTTCAAATTCAACACCCTGCTTATCGAGTGCTTCCAATAAACCACTCAATTGAATCTCAAAAATTCGAACCAGGCTACTTTCGTTAATGGGTGCAAACGGAACGATTTCCGTAAGCCGTGCAAGAAACTCCGGGCGAAAATATTTTGTCATGATTTCGACTAACTTGTTTGAGCCGGGCATTTCGCCTTTATCAAATTGTTCGGCTATCCACTCGCTGCCTATGTTGGATGTAAACAGGATAAGTGAATTGGAGAAATCGCCTTCTTTGCCAAGCCGGTCGTGCATTTTACCTTCATCCAGTATTTGAAGGAAGGTATCGAAAACGGAAGGGTGTGCTTTTTCGATCTCATCAAACAATAACACTGAGTAGGGCTTTTGCCGGATCTTGTTTACAAGCATACCGCCTTCTTCATAACCAACATAACCCGGAGGCGCTCCATATAACAACGCTGCAGAATGTTCTTCTTTAAACTCCGACATATCAAACCGGATCATTGCACTTTCATCGTTAAACAAAAAGTTTGCAATTGATTTTGCCAACTCCGTTTTTCCGGTACCTGTTGGCCCTAATAAAAAGAAGGAACCGATAGGCTGGCCTTTCTTATTTAATCCGCTACGCGATTCTAAAATCGATTCGGATACAGCTTTTACTGCATGATCCTGCCCAATAACACGCTTTTTCAAATGCGCTTCCATATTCATCAGCTTCTCCTTTTCGCCTGCCTGTATTTTTCCTAATGGTATACCCGTTTTATAGGAGATGATTGCGGCAATGTCTTCTTTTGTTACACTGTCAATAATGTGACCTGACAGTGTAATTAGCTTGGCAATTGTTTCGGCGAGGTACTTTTCGTATTCTTCCGATGTTTCAAATTTCTCGGGTTGTGTTTCATCGTTGAGTTTGCCAATCAGTACGGGGCTTACCCTGCTTTTAAGCAGCGAATAAATCCACTTGTATTCATTGAAAACTTCGGTCGCTTCTAATTTGTCTTTATCGGAAAGTGCAGCTTCAAATTCGGTTTTTAAATTGGCAAGGTCTTGCGCCGATGTTTGGGTCATCAATTTAATGGCAGCCATTGTTCTGTCCATAAGGTCGATAGCAGCATCGGGGAGGCGGCGGTCTTTTATATACCTTTTCGCTAAACGAACACATTCGGATACTGCGTCCTTATCAATCTTCAATTGGTGATGATCTTCAAACTTAGATGTTAAGCGGCGAAGCATTTTTACTGCCGCTTCGGTTTCAGGCTCGGCAACATTCAGCATTTCAAACCGTCTTGAAAATGCCTGGTCTGGTTCAATCAGTTTACGGTATTCTTCGTTAGTAGTAGCGCCAATCAATGTAATTTCTCCCCTTGCAAGTTCCGGCTTTAATAAATTAGCAACACCTACGCCAATCGAACCTTTGCTATCTAATAAAGTATGGATCTCATCAATAAATAAAATAGCTTTTTCTAATTGCTTAAGTTCTTTAATAATGTTTTTTATTCGATCTTCTATCTCTCCTTTATAAGCAGCACCAGCAATTAATGCACCCAGGTCGAGTTCAAAAATTTTAGAATCCGCAAGCTGCGATGGTACCGAATTATTTATAATATCCAAAGAGAAGCCATCTATCAATGCCGTTTTGCCTACACCTGCTTCGCCCGTTATAATTACATTTGGTTTTGTTCTGCGGCAAAGTATTTCCATCATCATCCTTGTTTCTTTATCCCTCCCAATTATCGGATCTGTTTTGCCGTCTTTTGCCAGCGCCGTTCGCTCTACACAATATTTAAGTAAAAATCCTCCGCCGCCTTGTTTTTCCGATGTAGTATCACCGTCTGGCGCAACCGCATGTTGAATAACATCTTCCTTCAGGTACAAGTCTAAAATTTCCCGCTCTTTTACCGGGAACGATTTGAGCTCATCCCCCGTAAACCCAACACCGGGGCGGGCAATTGCGGTAAGCACACAAATAGGAGTTATCGAATTCAGTCCCAATTTTATCCTGATGTTATCCGCTTCCTCAAATATGCGTTGGACGGCTGCATCGCCGGAAACTGTATCTTTTACCTGGGCTATTTTTGGGCAGTCTTCCAACCGTACTTCTGCCCATTCATATATATAGTTACTATCCTTACCAATGGAATCGAGAAACTTTCTCAATCCAACATCTTTGTGTAACAAACCCATTAATAAATGCGGGGACGAAAAACTTGCATTGTAATATTCTTTTGCAAGCGATTGGGAAATTTCAATAGCGGTTTTAACTGATTCGTTAAGTGTCAGCATTTGCAGATAGTTTTCACCGTTAAAGTAAGATAAATTGCAAGAAGTAAAAATTTAAATATGTTATGCCGGAAACTAAATTTTAGTCCGAATGTTTTTATAGATCATGTAAGTGATAAAATCATTTTCTTTGTTATGTAGTTATGCAACAAACTGATTTCCTGGTTCAACAAAAGACTAATGTTAGGCTATTAAAAATGTAGCAAATCGTTTTTTTTATCAAAAAAAAAATTTAAAATGCCTGTAGCTTGTTAATCTTGATCCTAAAATGTTAATTACGGATTTCAGGTCATCAAATCAACTATTCACCAAATACTAATCAAACAAATTATGAGTATTCTGAACGATTTTAAGCTGGATGGAAAAACTGCATTGGTTACTGGTAGCGATACTGGTTTGGGGCAGGCAATGGCTATTGCTTTAGCCGAGGCCGGAGCTGATATTGTTGGCGCTTCAAACGTAGAAGCAATTAAGGGTGGCGAAACAGAAAAGGCTGTGAAAGCACTTGGCAAAAATTTTACTGCTTACGTAGTAGATATTTCCGATCGGGATGGACTGTATAAGTTCATCAACGAAGTAAAAGGCAACCATACAATAGACATACTTATTAATAATGCTGGAATGATATTACGTAAGCCCGTTGCCGAACATCCTGACGAGTGGTGGGATAAAGTGATCTCGGTTAACCTGGATGCTCAGTTTATTTTGACACGTGAGTTTGGAAAAGAGATGATAGCAAGAGGTTCGGGTAAAGTAGTATTCACCTGTTCGCTTCTTAGCTTCCAGGGCGGAATAAATGTGCCGGGCTACACTGCAAGCAAAAGTGCTGTTGCCGGTCTTGTAAAGGCTTTTGCAAACGAGTGGGCTTCAAAAGGTGTAAATATAAACGGGATTGCTCCAGGTTATATAGCTACCAATAATACAGAAGCTCTGCGGGCTGATCCTGAACGGTCCAAATCGATCCTAGATAGAATACCTGCAGCCCGCTGGGGTGTACCCCAGGATTTTAAAGGACCGGTTGTATTTCTATGTTCCGAAGCAGGCTCATACATAAATGGGCATGTAATGGTGGTTGATGGCGGATGGATGGCCCGATAAGCCCATACCGTTGAAATGAAAAAAGGTTGCAACACCAAGCATAAATACTATGTAATTGTGCTTTGTGTTTTTACAAACCATACATCAATTAAATGGAAGAAAACATATTGAGACTGCACGGCAAAGTACAACACTATGCCTGGGGTGGAAATGATTTTATACCCGATTTGTTTGGTGTAGAAAAAGTAAACGATAAGCCATATGCCGAATTTTGGATGGGTGCCCACCCTACCGCATCCTCATCAGTTATTTTAGATAACAAATTGTCCTCTTTACAAAAACTTATACAGGAAAGCCCGGTGAAATTTTTAGGCGAACAAGTGTATAAAACATTTGGCGAATTACCCTACCTGCTCAAAGTGCTGGATGTAAAAGATATGCTCTCCATCCAGGTTCACCCCACAAAAGACGCTGCAGTTAGAGGCTTTGAAAGTGAAGAAGCGGCTGGTATAGCACTATCCGCAGAAACCAGGAATTATAAGGATAAAAACCATAAGCCCGAAGTGGCGGTAGCGTTGGGCGACTTTTGGCTGCTTCATGGTTTTAAGCTGGAAAAGGAGCTCCGCAAAACACTAACCAGCGTAC
>JANPIA010000086.1:0-8388 GCA_031424735.1 Segetibacter sp. | reverse complement strand
CCAGGTTGCCAGCTCCTTTTTGTGGCAAAGCGCTACAACTTTTTTTCGATGATCGCTTTAGCAAGTTGATGATCGAGCATTAGCTCTGTATACATCTGCTTTAGCCGGCGGTTCTCATCCTGAAGGGTTTTTAACTCCTTTAAGTGAGTTGAATCCATGCCACTATACTTCTTGCGCCAATTGTATAACGTGGCTTTGCTAATGCCATTTTCGCGACATAGATCAAGGGCATCCCTTCCGCATTCGTACTGCTTTAAAATAGAAACAATCTGTGTTTCTGATAACCTTTGTTTTTTCATATCTGACAGTTTAAAATTAGAGGTTTTGTCTAATTTGTGTCCGTCTTAAAAATCGGGAAGTTTACAAAAATGGGAAAGTTTGCAGATCATTTAATTAAATAAAAAAGTCCGGCAATTGCCAGACTTTACAGTTTTTCGGGGACGCAGTATTAGTACCTGTTGTATCCACCGCCACCGCCGCTGCTGCTTCCGCCGCCACCGCGATTACGATTGAATCCACCACCACCGCCGCTTCCGCCACGGTTAAATCCGCCACCACCTTCGCCGCCGAAGCTTCTCTTCTTAAATCCACCACCACCTGTGCCGTCTTTTGGACGAGGTTGTGATTCGTTAACAACGATCTTGCGACCCATGATGTCACTTTCGTTCAACTGGCTGATTGCAGTGCGACCTGCTTCATCATCAGACATTTCTACGAAACCAAAACCTTTGCTACGGTTACCGTTGAATTTGTCGGTAACAATTTTTGAAGAAACTACTTCGCCGAATGGAGTGAAAAGATCGGCTAAATCCTGCTCAGTCATAGTCCAACTGAGATTTCCAACGTAAATGTTCATTTGTAAAACTTTAAAAAATAAAAAAAATAAACCGAAATGAACACAGCGAACAATATACCAGAGAAACATTTACATAAAACGTCCAGAGAGAACTATTGCCAAAACTGTAAAGATCATTTAGGAAGTATCGAAGATAATGAAATTATTCAGAAACCATTTTATCAAAAAAAATTTACTACTCTACAAATATTATTTTAACATCAATTAGTATTGTACCAATAAAAAAGTCTGCCGTGAAGACAGACTTGTAAAAATAAATAGTACAAAAATTATTCAGAAACCACTTCAAATTCAACCTCAGTATTGTTGCCATTACCAAAGTCAATGTTTGCCTTGTAAGTTCCTAATTCCTTTACCTCATCGGCAATATGAATGCGTTTGCGGTCAATTTCATACCCTTTTTGATCGCGAATTGCACGGCTGATTTGCAGTGATGTAACACTACCGAAAATTTTTCCGCTGGTTCCGGTTTTAGCACCAATTTTAAGAGCGCCTTCCTTCAATACAGCTATAACACTGTTAATTTCAGAAAGTAGTTTCGCTTCTTTTTTAGCTATTTGCTTTTGCTTCTCTTCCATTTGCTTCAGGTTGGAAGCATTTGCTTCTACAGCCTTTTTTTGCGGAATGAGGAAGTTACGGGCATAACCATTTTTAACGGATACTAATTCGTTTACACCACCCAGGTTATCTACATCCTGTATTAATATTACTTGCATGGTTTCCTCCTACTTTAAAAGATCAGTTACATAAGGTAATAAAGCCATTTGACGGGCTTTTTTAACTGCCTCGGAAACCTTGCGCTGGTACTTTAAGGAGTTACCAGTAAGACGGCGGGGCAATAATTTTCCTTGTTCATTCAAAAACTTTTTGAGGAACTCGGCATCTTTATAGTCGATGTACTTAATACCATATTTTTTAAAACGACAAAATTTCTTTGCACGTTTTTCCTGTTTAATGGCCGTCAGGTACTTAATTTCATTTGCTTTTGCCATGGTAATTATGCCTCCACTGCTTTTTCGTTTCCGGTTGGTACGCCACTTCTCTTACGTTGGTTATACTCGACGGCGTATTTATCGAGCTTGGTAACCATGTGACGAAGCACTTGCTCGTCTCTCAGGAGCTGAATTTTCAGCTTCTCATTGAAGTCGGATTGCGCTTTAAATTCCGATACCCAGTAGATGGCCGTAGTCTTCTTCTGGATAGGATACGCAAGTGATTTTAATCCCCATGGATTGGTGCTCACAACCTCGCCACCGTTTTCGGTAACAAGGTCTAAAAATTTTTTCTGAGCGGCTTTAAAATCCTCTTCAGAAAGCACCGGGGTAAAAATCACCATCAATTCATAATTGTTCATTAATCCCTGATTTTGATTATTAAAAAATGATTTTGGGCTGCGAAGGTAAGGGAATGCAGTGACAAATTGGATGCGTTTCTAAACGTTTTAAATGTTTCAACCACACGATAACCCAACGGTTGTACCGTTTTTAGTAAGTCCGCTTTAACAGAAGATATATTACAATTGTTTTATAGTTCCAGTTTTCTGAAAGAGCGAATTACAACTTTACAAATTTTCGGGTAAAAACTTCATTGTCAATTACAATGGTTATCAAATAGGTTCCGCTCCTTACACCTTTGAGGTTTGCTGTAAGTAATTGGCTGCCTTTAACCAGGTTTCTTTTATACATCGATATACTTTTACCAGCAACATCGCTTATCCTTATTTCTGCCGTTTGGTTCAGTTTTGAGTGAATATTAAGTTGCATATGTGATTGAACCGGGTTTGGCAAAACAGTGAATGAGTTTATATCGCCTGCCCTGAAATTTACCGACACCACTGGCGAATAGCTGACCCTGCCATCGATATCAACTTGCCTCAACCTGTAATAATTTATCCCGTCAAAAGGCAGTATGTCTGTCCACCCGTATACATTTAGGTGGGATTTGTTTGTCCTTCCTTTTTCTGTATGGATTGTAGTGAAATTTCTTCCATCTGCAGACCTTTCCAACTCGAAAAAGTCGTTATTCATTTCGCTGGAGGTGGACCATGAAAGATTTACGGTGCGGCTACCAGTAGCAGTTGCCTTAAACGAAAGAAGGTTTACGGGAAGTACAAAATTGTTATCACGTGTGTACCAGATAGGTGAGGTGATTGTTCGTGCGCCGTTAATCGTTATGTCCGCATAATAATATGCTGTTGACATGTTTGGCAGGCTATAATCCGTATAAGTAAACGTGTTTGCAAAAACCGAATCTACCGGTACAGGTAATAGTGTACTGCCTGGTACCCCCATCATTAAACGGATTTTTGGCACCGCACCAGGGCTTGTAGGATCATTTGCATAGATCGTGATGGCTGGCTCCGAGTTTCCTGTAAAAACACTTCCCATCAATTGAGCGTTTAGGTTGAAAGAAACACGGGTATCGCAATCTTCACTTGCATAAAAGTGGCGGGCTTTCATCGCCTCATAAAACGAAGCGGTATCCAGTGAAGGTGCCAGAACAGCAAGGCGGGAATAAGCGGTTCGTCCAAAAGTGGTGTTATGGTTATCATGGTCAATGGTGGGCCCAATGTGGTATCCTCTTGCCAGCATAGTATTGAAATACTCAAGATAAGCCATGGAGAAAGGACGATCGTTGTAATTGGTGCTGGTTGAAAATGCTGGTCCACTTTCCACTGCAGAACCAACTATCGCACTGTCAGCCGTAAGGTTTACTTGCAGGTTTGCGATGTTATTGTAGTCGTTAAAATTTGGATGTGCCAAAACGCCAAAAGCTCTTGGGCCAAAGCTGTTAATAGTTCTGAAAAGTCCGTTTGGCAACGTTGTATAACTATTTCGGGGTACGTACACATCGTAGTTGTTTGTCTCCCAGCCTAAAAGTTTGCTTACACCATATACCAGTACATGCCCGCCACCACTTATTATCCCCCATTCCATACCATACATGGCCAAAAAGTTTGGCGAGGTAGCTGATGCAGCCTGAGCCAGACCGGGTTGCCAGTTGTTAATACTCATTCCGGCACCGGCATGGTTGTGTTCAGATATTCCCAAAAAATCCATACACAACGAATTTTTAGCGTAGGCATAATCATTGGCCGGCGTAAATGAAGGGTTATCCTGGTTGCCATCTGAATAATAAGAGTGCGCATGGAGGTTGCCATAATAATAATTATAAGTTGGCAACGAAGTAGTTACTACTGAACCTGAAAGCGGTGACCCAGGTAAATATTTTGGACCGGCACTGCAATTACTGTTTTGGGCAAATACATAAAAGTAATATTGAGTTGAAGCCGTAAGGTTATTAAGTATAAAGCCTGTAGCGCCCGAACTTTGCGCTATAATAGCATTGCCAAGGGTGCCACCGGCTGTATAAGAAGATCCATCCTGCGGCAATGTGGAAAGCGATGATGACAGACTGTACAAAACCAGGTAACTATCGGCACCCGTAGCAGAGGTAAAGCTGCCGTTTAAGGTTGTATTGCTCGCTGTTATTTTTAAGGAATTGGGCTGTACAGGCGGGGTTGCACATGGTGGTAGGGGATTAGTTGTTTTATTTGCCGTTAAGGGAGAATTTGTAAGATAGTTTGGTCCATTATAACAATTACGACCGTTTAAGGCAAAAACGAAAAAGTAATAGGTGGTTTGCGGAGATAATCCATTGGCAATAAACGAAGTTGCAGCATTTCTTGAAACGACCGTGCCGCCACCGAAAGCCTCACCCGGACTGTAACTGGTACCGTTAACAGGAATAGCACTTAGCGTAGATGAAACACTTCGAACTACCAAAAATTCATCTGCCTTTGTACCTGTACTATCAAAGCTTGCCCTTATACTGTTGATAGATGTGTTATTAAAAATGAGGGAATTGGGCTGAGCAACTGGCGTAGTGCAGGGCTGGAAGCCTGCAAGTGTTGACGAATTGCCCGTTAAAGGGCTGGCATTTAAATATAAAGGACCTCCTGTGCAAAGCAGGTTCATAGAAAAAATAAAAAAGTAATAATTGGTAGCGGGGGTTAAACCTGTAACACTAAATGAATTTCCGGCAGGAACGGCTATTACATTACCATCTCCCAAATTATCGCCCGTGTTGTAGGTGGTACCATTTACCGGGTTGGCGCTTAGTGATGGATTATTACTCATCACTACCAAATAACCGTTTGGTGCCGGTGAAGGAGGGTTAAATGATGCAGAAATGGAAGTATCGGTAATCGCCGCAAAGCTTAATGCTGTTGGTTGTGCCGCAGGTGTAGCACAGGGTGAAGTTGATACCCCTGTTACCTTCACATTATCAATACTGATTTTCGGACGCGAACCGGTAGTACCACCCGTACCATTATTATAATAAAAACGTAGCCGTGCAAACGATGAATTATTTAAAGTGGCAGGTAAATGAACATTTGCTATGTTGCCAGCAGAAATAACGTTGTTGGTAAAATTTAAAACCTGTGCAGCAGCTATCTCCTCAAACGAGATACCATCAACCGAGGCATAAACATGCAACGACCCGTTGCGGTTACCCGTTGAGTTATTGATGGTTGCCCAATCAAAACTGAGTGTATTTGCGGTAAGGCCGGTAAAATCAATGTATAAATCTATAGCTGTTGCCGATGTATTATCTGTTGTTCCGGTAGATAGGAGCACAAGAGATTCGTTTCCCCTTTGAATACCGCTGCTGCCCATGGTAACAAAAGTGGTTCCCGAAGTAGTTACCCTTGAACCGTTGGGAATGGTGCCGCTTCCCCCCGCAGTTACGCCCCGCCATGGGGCAGAACCTGCACCTGAAACAAAGGTGCCATTTGGGGTTGAATTAAAAACCCAGTTGTTTATGTCTGCAAAGTTTTCAGTGTAAACATAATTGGGTAGCGATGCTAAAGGAACCGGCGTTTGGCTATTACCTTTCAAACAAGCCGATACAAAAAAAACGGTAAAAAATATGGTGCAGTATGTCTTCATTTCGTTATCATCAATCTACGAAAATAAGTGGAATACCAGCCCAATTTTTCATGGCATCATCGTTGCGTCGCAATCACTTTATCCTTAAATCAATTGGCAGCTAAGGAGTGTGATGTGTTTAACTTATTTTTTTTAACACCTACAACATTGTGAAAAGCTAAGTTCTGTAAATACCTTTCTTAACTGCATAAATCACCAAAGCAGCTGAACTCTTTAATTCAAGTTTATCCATAAGCTTTTTGCGGTATATTTCAATAGTTCGCTTAGTGTGTCTGAGTTTATCAGCAATCTCTTTATTCGTAAATCCTTCACATATATAACGCGTTATGGAAATCTCGGTTTCTGTTAGTGGAACTTCCCTCAAATGGCTGTATGGATCAAATGTCGATGCTGCTATTCTTTTGAGCATACGTTTACTTATGCTTTCATTATAATAAGGCTCCTTATTATACACCGAATATATCGCTCCTATTATTTGGCTTCTGGCAGAATTCTTTAGTAGATAGCCCAAGGCACCAGCCTCCATCATATCTATAACCAACTGCTCCTGGTCAAACATTGACAAAGCGATAATTTCGATATTTGGATAAAGCTTTTTGATTTGTTTAACCGCATCAATACCGTCTAATCCCGGCATAATAATATCCGTGAGCACAACATGGGGTAGTTCCCTTTTTACAAGTTCAATCAATTCGTTTCCGTTACATGCTTCTCCCGCCAGGTACAATTTTTCATCCGTTTCCAGCAAAACTTTTAGTCCATCTCTAAATATTGCATGGTCATCTGCAATAACGATTCTAATTACTTCGTCGCAGGTCATAATATTATTTAAGTGGTATAAAAATTTCGTATTTAACACCCGCCCCGGGCTTTGTATCAAGGTACATTTCGCCTTCTAACAGCTCTACTCTATTTAATATATTTCGGAGGCCAAAACCTGAGCAGTCCGTACGTGTTTTCATATCAAAACCTATCCCGTCATCATACATAAGCAAATGCATTCTTTTTTCAAAATAACTCACCTTTAATGTAAAGCAGTTCGCATCTGCATGTTGTATGCAATTATGTATAGCTTCCTGAAATATTCTGTACAAATGCACTTGCTTGTCTGCGTCAATGGCGTTACTCTCAATTTCAAATGTAAGTTTCACTCGTAACTTGCCGGCATCTTCAATTGCTTCAGAAAAACTACTTATGGCCGCGTTCAACCCTTTCATTGATAAAATAGGAGGCATTAGCCCATAGGAAGTTTCTCTTAGCTTCTGTATAGCTTCATCAAGTAATGCTTTAATCTTTACGGAATGTTTAATCTGGTGCACAGAGATTGGCATAGCATTTAAACGCATTTGTATAGCCGACAAAAGGGGACCGAGGTCATCATGCATATCCGATGCAATTCGTTTCCTTTCCATCTCTAATGTATTTATTTCTATCTCTGTATTTTTTCTTTGGAGAGCAATGTTTTTTTGATGATGCAGATATAGAGATGCCACAAATAAAATGATAAGAAGTCCTAAAACAACGGCGCAGCCTAATAGGGTAAAGAAAACTTTTGCTTCGTAGGGATCCATATTATTGAAATTGTATAAAATAGATTACACGCCAGGTTCACACATAAAAATATTAGAAATAAATGCTTGTAAAAAAGTGGGGGAAATGTAAATATGGTCAGAAAAAAAATCTCCAGGAATACTTTGTAACTAAAAAACACCGTAAAAACAACACATATAATGAAGCCAGGATGAACCAATATTTTATTCTTTTCAGTTATCAGAATATAATTTATATGGTGAATACTAAGGCATATAATAACAAACGAATAAAAAATGCGGTAAAGGCAATTTAGCTCCGTAATACAGTGTAAAATTAGGTTATCAGTTACCCAAACTATTTGGGTAATCAAACCAAGATAGGTGTACAACCGGTTTCGTATATAATAGCTGCTGATGCCTTTAAAAAAGTAATAGATGAGTAGAAATTCGGTCAATACATAAATGTTCCCATTTGTAAAACTTGCATGGGCCTGTTTAATTAAAAGGGTGCTGATTATTTCGTTCAGTACGCCAATCCATATTAAAATAATAAAGGGACGGTAGGAGGGTAAAATTACCGGGTACCTCAAAATTGATATCAAAGCACCCGGCAATACGCTATATGTACTTATTATGTTGAACTCGTATAAGCTCATATTCAATCTTCGTTCAGCTCAGAAGGCGGCGGACAACTTGGTGGGCAACGTTGCGAGTCTTCAAGTATTATATCATCATTGTTTTCTGTTAGTGACTCGCTGGGTAAAATATCTTCATTTTGATCATTAACCCCTACAATTATTGCATGCACGCCCAGGTCTTCGTCCATCCCATAATAAATTCGCAGCCCTTTACAGTTTTCATTGGTAAAAAAAGGATCAAATGCATCTTTGTTAAATGTTTCACTTAGTGGCAATACCAACGGATATTCAGTACGTAGTATGGTGGCTAAGTTATGCCTGTATCTGTAGGTCATTGCAATTGCATTTGCTAACGAAATTTGGTGATTGCCGGAAGGGAAAGTGTTTGTTGACATAGTTAATTAATTTTT
>JANPIA010000085.1:0-3276 GCA_031424735.1 Segetibacter sp. | reverse complement strand
GCACTGGCACCACACGGTGTTCTGGAACAAGATGCGCTCCTTCGGCGAACCTGTTTAGAAACTGCTGGTTCGCTCTCAACATTTATGGTTTCAATGGGATTAGTGTGTGTTTCAGGTAAATATTTTTTGGAAGCAAAAACAAAAAGAAAATGAACTAAAAACGCGGCTGCGGCTAAAAGTGTAAATTTTTTAATCATTGACATTTTCATTCAGTGATAAATTTTAATATTAAAAAAATAAGACGGTGAAACAAAATACCGGGTGATAAGCAAAAGAAGAAAAGACCGTTTAGGTTTTTAGTTTGGTGAAACAAATTTACAACGGAATGACATGAACGCAAGTGATTAGCCAACTTGTTATAATAGATTTAACTATTGAAATTCAATGAAATAGAGCGCACGTTTTTAATGAAATTTTAAGCCCGTTTTTGCTTCCAATCCGTTCGGATTATATCGCTCAAAGCACTGCATAGTTCGTCAAATTTGTTAGGCTTTACCAAAAAATGCGCGGCCCCCAAACTGGCGGTTTCCTCTATGTCTTTTTTTAACGAGGAGGTGGAGTAGATAATCACCGGAATGCTTCGCAATTTCGACTCTTTTTTCAATTCAGTTAAACACTGTCTACCATCAATCCGGGGCATGTTTAAATCCAGAAAGATATAATCCGGGAGTTCCGTCATTTCGTGTTTTAAAAGTTGCAATGCTTCCTCACAATCAGATGCAGTAATGCAATGGATAGATTCATCCACTTCGTTAACGGCAGCCATAAAAATTTCCTGGTCGTCAATATCATCATCTACAATAAAAAAGGTAATGTGCTTACTCATGAGAATGCAGATTTCAAAAAATGTATGCGAATATAACTGAAGAACATATTCAACAATAAATATATGGAACCTTTCAATTCACAATTATGATAAAATTGTATATGTTGAATTTTCGCACAAATTCCCCTACTACAATATGAACAGATAAACGACAGACTTAGCCAAACCAATATCTGCAAAGAAACTTTTTTATTAATATTTGCTTGTAAGCTAACCAAACAAACTACTAATACTTTGTACCGGAATTTTCGGCGATCCAATACGAAATTTTACGCAATCCGATCGTTGTTTTACTGATGCGATGGGGGCATATTTACCTACAAAAAACGGCGGCACAAAAGCTTAAAAAGTGCTTACCTTCATCGTCCCAAAAAACTATGAATATACCGCCTTCATCCTCTAATACTGTGTCTCCTTCTGCGGCATTTTTTGTAAAAATTAATAGCGAAGGCAAACCGCTGTTTGTAAATGAGGCGTTGCAAACATTCTTAACCAAAAACTCAATTTCTTTTTCAAATATCATCACAACAAACGAAAGTACCTTTCGATATGTAATAGATTCCTGTTTGAATATACCAGGGCAAACCCTATCAGTTAGATTAGATAGTAAACCGCCTGGTATTCCGGTTACCATCACTTCCTGGAGTTTTACCAGCTTATTGGAGCATGATACAACATACATTTATGGATTTGGTTCAATAGAAACGGAGATCGTGGGTGAGAAACATGGGTCAGAAAATGATGTAGATAAAAATGCAAGTGATCGGCTCAACCAGGTTCTTGAAAGCATATCGGATGGCTTCTTCACAGTCGACAAAAATTTTACAATCTTATACTGGAACCATCGGGCGGAAGAAATTTTTAGGATACACCGTGAAAAAATATTAGGCAAAAATCTGTGGCAGGTTTATGAAGGGTCCATTCCGCAAAATTTTCAAACTGCGTTTCAAAACGCTTTTCAATTAAATAGCCCGGTACAATTTCAGGAGTTTTTTCCACTGTTGAATACATGGTTTGAAGTTAGTGCCTACCCCTACGATAACCTGCTTTCGGTTTTTTTTAAGGATATATCCCGCAAAAAAAAGAATGACGATGAAGTTGCAAATTTTAATGAGCGGCTAAAATTAGTGGCTAAGGCAACCAAAGATGTTATATGGGACTGGGACCTTGTAACAGATGAAGTTGTATGGAATGAAAACGTAGTAACCATGTTTGGCTACACCTCGCAGGAAGTGAATTCCAACGACGATTGGTGGTATATAAACCTGCACGATGAAGATAGAAATGCTGTAAAAAACAGTATTGAAACTCATGTTGCCCGGAAAGAAGTAAACTGGCAAATAGATTATCGGTTCCGGTGTGCCGATGGTGGTTTTAAATATATACACGATCGGGGCTTTGCGGTGTACGATCAAAACAAAAGACCAATAAGAATGATTGGTGCAATGCAGGATCATACCGAAACAAAAGCAAACGAATTTATATTAAAAGAGCTCAATAACTCGCTGGAAAAGCGTGCAAAGGAATTAGCCGACTCCAACGATGAATTGGAACGTTTTGCCTATGTTACTTCCCACGATTTGCAGGAACCGTTGCGTATGGTCAGCAGCTTTCTGCAATTACTCAAAAAAAGATATTCAGACAAATTGGATGGGAAAGCGCATGAATACATTGGGTTTGCAGTGGATGGTGCAGAACGTATGAAAACCCTTATTCTCGACTTGCTTGAATATTCAAGGGTCAACACCAATAAAAGCGCTTCTGAAGAGGTTGATTTAAACAGCCTGATGTCGCCCCTGGTACTTACGTACAAGCAACTTCTTGAAGAAAAAGGCGGAAAAATTTTATGCGACAACCTGCCGGTGATACGAGGGAATAAAACTCAATTATTTCAACTGTTTCAAAATCTTGTGGGTAACGGTTTAAAGTACAATACCAGTAGTGCACCAAAAATAAAAATTACTGTAACAGAACTTGAACATGACTACCGGTTTGTTTTTGAAGACAATGGTATTGGTATCGATCCGAAATATTTCAAAAAAATATTTGTCATTTTTCAACGACTTCATCATAAAAATGAGTTTTCCGGCACAGGCATTGGGTTAGCTATTTGCAAGAAAATTGTAGATAAGCATGGCGGAAAAATATGGGTGGAGTCGGAACCCGAAAAAGGAAGTTCGTTTTATTTTCTATTACCTAAATAAAATCCATGTCCGATATAAAAATTTTGCTGGTTGAAGATAATGAAGGCGATATTGTGCTAACACTTGAAGCGTTGTACGATGCCCGGATACGAAATGAAGTAAAGGTTATAAAGGATGGCGCTGAAACGATCGATTTTCTATCAACAGCGCCTGTTAACGAATTGCCCGATCTTGTTTTACTCGATATAAACCTTCCGAAGGTTGACGGTAAGGAAGTGCTCCATTATATCAAAAACAATGAGCGGC
>JANPIA010000084.1:0-31643 GCA_031424735.1 Segetibacter sp. | reverse complement strand
GCCAATTGTAAGTTTTGCAACTTCTATCGCATTCCAGGCCATGCTGATGCATACATTACCGATATTGAAACGTATAAAAGGAAGATTGAAGAAACCTTTCGCTATGGTGGCGAACAACTGTTACTGCAGGGCGGGCATCATCCCGGTTTAGGTTTGCAGTATTATGTTGGTCTCTTTAATCAATTGAAACACCTTTTTCCAAACCTAAAATTACACACGCTCGGACCGCCGGAAGTAGCGCATATTACCAAATTGGAAAAAAGTACGCACCGGAAGGTATTGATGGCATTGAAGGAAGCAGGCATGGACAGCCTGCCCGGACCAGGCGCAGAGATTTTAGTAGACCGGGTGCGACGATTGATCAGCAAAGGAAAGTGCGGTTCACAGGAATGGCTGGATGTAATGCACGAAGCACATAAGTTGAACATCACCACCAGCGCAACCATGATGTTTGGGCATGTTGAAACAGTTACTGAACGAATGGAGCACCTTGTAAAGCTGCGCGAAGTGCAGGCAAGAAAGCCGGAACATGCCAAAGGTTTCATTGCCTTTATACCATGGACGTTTCAGGATGTGGATACATTGCTCACACGGATACGTGGCGTGCAAAACCTTACCACACCCGATGAATATATTCGTATGATCGCTATCAGCCGCATCATGTTACCCAATGTAAAAAACATACAGGCAAGCTGGTTAACTGTTGGAAAGTCGGTTGCGCAAATGTGTCTTCACGCAGGTGCAAACGACTTTGGAAGTATTATGATAGAAGAAAATGTGGTAAGCGCAGCAGGTGCACCACACAGGTTTACGGCAAGCGGTATCCAGCAAGCCATTCGCGAAGCAGGCTTTGAGCCGCAACTCCGTAACCAGCAATACGAGTTTAGAGAAATGCCTGTGAGAATGGAAGAACAGGTGATTGATTATTAAGAATAAACTTCCCGCAAAAACAAAAGACGCGTTACAAATCGCGTCTTTTGTTTTTAATTACTTCTGCTTTGCACGTTGCAGTTCCTTCGCCGCGTATTCATATATCTTTCTCTTCTTCCAGTCGTACCATGGTTTGGTCATCGTCTTCTTCATCAGTGTATCAAAGTGGCGCATCCCGAACAAGTTCCATACGCCATGCAACTTTCCACCCATCGACGATTGTAGCGCTCTCAGGCTCATGGCAAAACCGCTATCAAGATATTCCATATGATGCCAGAAACCTGCAGGCATAAATAAAGTATCACCATGATCCAGCACTACTTCGTAACCCTTTGCAAGCTTTAAAGCAGGGAATGCATCGTAATCGGGGTTACCATTGTTGAGTGAGTAGTTTGAAAAATCGGCAAGACTTAACACCTCAAATGGTTTGCGATAAAGTTTATGCTGCTCTTCATACGGAAATAACAAAACTCTTTTTCTGCCCGCAAATTGCGTATGTAATATGTGCGATAAGTCAATATCGAAATGCATATGAGTTATGCTGGAAGCCCCACCAACAAATAGCATTGGATAGCGCTTTACAAATCCTTTCATCAACTCTTCGGGCCACGTAAACTCTTTGGTGAGTTGAGGGGCATGTTCAAAAATATTAAATAGAAAGATGCGCCATGCAGCCGGTCCCTGGCTGATCATATCAATGTATTCACCAAAAGTTTTGTAGTCATCCGCGGTATTTATTGGTGTATAGGCATCGCTTTTTACATTATTATATAAGCCCACCTGTTTGTCGCCCACCAGCGATTTAAAATAATCCCAGTTCCATTTAGAATAGGCTGGCCATGCTTTTGCAAGATCTTTTATAATCAAAGGGCGTTTAGGTGTGTAGTAATTTCGCTTGAAATCTTCCGGGCTTATCTTGTCTACTACATCAATTGGTTGCAGGGTCATATAATAGTTCTGTTTGGGGCCAAAAGTAAGTTGATTTTTAGTTTATATGGGTTGGTATCCATCTTTACAAAAACCTAAAATAAGGCAGAAGCATAAGTTAAGTAAGCGACAATCGTTTAAATATCTCAGGCTTTGACACCTCAATTATATTACCTGGTATCATCTTATCTAAAGTTATTTTTTCAATACGCCACCTTATCAACCGGAGTGTAGGAAAACCAACTGCCGCGGTCATCTTTCTTACCTGCCTGTTCTTACCTTCCGTTAATGTTATACTTACCCAGGAGGTGGGTATGTTTTTTCTAAAACGAATGGGTGGATTTCTGTCGGCGATAAACGGTTGCTGTGTTATGATTTTTGCTTTGCAGGGAAGTGTTTTATAAACCTTGCCCACTACCGAAATAGCAACGCCTTTTTGCAGGTACGTTATTGCATCGTGCGTAATGCTTCCTTCTACCTGCACCCAGTATTCGCGTTCATGATGTTGTGTTGGGTTAAGCAACTTTTGGTTAAGCGAGGCATCATTGGTAAGTATAAGCAAACCTTCACTGTCTGCATCTAAACGACCAACAGGGTACACATCTTTCGGCACTTTAAAAATATCTGCAAGGGTTTGTTTACCTGTTTGAGAGGTAAACTGCGAGAGTATGAGGTAAGGCTTATAGATGAGATAGTAGTAATGCATAAAATAAAAAAGCCCGGTAGAAAACCAGGCTTTTATATATGGATGGGTTAGTAAGTACAGGGAAATAAAATTCCCTACACAATATTAAAAATACTTTTTCCTAACACAAAAATTTTCTTGAAGAATTTTATACACAATTTCATATGCTTTTGTGAATAAGGAGCACGATTACAACGCACTTGTTCAGTGTATGGCTGCAAGTATATAAGTTTGTTTGCCTGGCGATGAAATGACTATAGCGTGCTGAAACATTGATGAATAAAGGCTTTCAGGCTATGTTGTTCTTAATGATGTATGTTGCTCTTTTTACAAGCTGATGAAGTGTTACGCATGCACACATGCATAGAAGCACAATAAAAATACTTTGCGGAAGCGATGAAATATTTTTTAAAAAAGTGGAAGACATAAATAAAAAGGTACTCACGATACCGATGATCGATACATGCGTGCATGCATCGGCTAAGCGATTTTTATTTTTGCCGGTGTATAAAATGGGAAGCACAGGCAACATAAAAAACACAAACGATTCAAAGTGGTTAGGCATGGACAATTGTAAATTTTTTACAGCAATCGTTGTAAAGAAAAAGGAAAGGAGTGAGCAGGTAAACGTCATCATCCACCTGTAATAAAAATGAAAGTCGGGGGAGCAATCTATTTGGTTGATTACAGGATGAATGTTTGCAACAATGATTTTGCGATTGTATGAAATGAGCCCGTATAATTTTTTGCAGGCAAACCTGGAAAACGAAATTTTTAAAAGCGGCTTTATAAAAAACAACTTTTGCGATAGTATTTCGGCGAGCGCTTCAATACCATATTTAACCGTTCCATTAGTACAATCGATCAACGGAATTTCATGTTTTGCTTTTTGCCAGTCGATGGTTATTTTTTGTGCTGAACCAGGCAACGATCCACACGAAATTTCGGAGAAGCCAACACGGTTTTTGGATGCTAAAAATCCTGTTTTTACAAAGGCGCCTGAGTATGCTTTGCAAAGAGGACAATTATCGTCGTAAATCAATGTTTTGTTGAAAGCATGCTTTTTCATAACATCATGATTTGCATGTAAAGATAATAAACTTATTAAACTTTCAATAAATAATGAAAGCAGTTTTACAGCTTGTCATTTTTTACCCCCCTGCACTTAACTTTGAAAAAAAGCTCATGAAATTTCCATCTCCGATAGCGCTTGGCTGGTTAGCCGAGTTTTTACAGGCCGAATTGATTGGCGACCCTTCCATACAAGTAACGGGGATAAATGAGATTCACCGGGTTGAACCTGGCGATCTTGTTTTTGTAGATCATCCCAAGTATTATAAGAAATGCATTGAAAGCGCAGCCGACTTTATAATTATCAATACTAAAGAAGTAGCCGTACCTGCCGGTAAAGCGCTGCTTGTGGTTGATGAGCCTTTTGAAGCGTACCTGAAAATTGTACAGCACTTTCGCCCATTTCAGCCATGTATAAAACCAGTAAGCGATACCTCTTTTATTGGGGAGGGGAGCATCGTTATGCCAAATGTATTTATTGGCAACCATGTTGCCATTGGTAAAAACACCATCATCTACCCAAATACAACCATACTTGATTATACTATAATAGGAGATAACGTAGTTATACAGGCGGGCACCGTAATTGGCAGCGATGCCTTTTATTACAACACAAAAAAGAACCGGGACGTATGGTATAAAAAAATGAAAAGCTGTGGTCAGGTTATTATTGAAGATGATGTAGAAATAGGTGCCGGCTGCACCATAGACAGGGGAGTAACTGCTGTTACAATAATCGGCAAAGGAACAAAGCTGGATAACATGGTACACATTGGGCACGATGTAGTGATTGGAAAAAATTGCTTGCTGGCTGCACAGGTTGCTATTGCTGGTGGAACAACGCTTGAAGATGGTGTGGTGTTGTGGGGACAGGTTGGCGTGAGTAAAACACTTACCATAGGAAGCAATGCCATAGTGTTGGCACAAAGTGGCGTTGGGGTAGATATAGAACCCGGTAAAATATTTTTTGGTTCGCCTGCAGAAGATGCCTCTATTAAAAAAAGAGAATTGGTTTGGGTGAGGCGCATCCCCGAACTATGGAATAAGGTGATGAGCAGCCAGGAGTAATTATACAATTGGTACTGTTCCTTCAAGCCCGTACGGTTTACAGCCGATCTTTCTTACCTCATTTTGCACATCAATGTTTTGTATAAGTGCCTGTTTAATATTTAAACTTTTTGTGTGGCAAAAAGGGCAGGCGTTTATATTACCATCTGAATCGATATAAAGTATGCGGTTACCTCCCAACAGGCAACCGACCCTTCGCTGATGGTAACCGGTATAAATAATTACCGGGTAGTCTTTATAAGCCGGATCAAAATTTAGGGTTTGATAAAACTTTTCAAGCAACCGCAGTTGTTCTCCATTCAGCACAACATCTTTATCCTTATAATGACCCACGGCTTTGGGTTCCAATATTTGAAGAAACGGAACACGCAGGCTCTTTATAAAAGCCGCATACTTTAGCAGGTTATTCCACGATATGAAATTTTTGGTTACACAGATGCTTACCGATACAACCAAATGCTGCTCCTGTGCATGTTGTATCGCCTTAACTGCATCCGCGAATGAATTTTGAAACCCGCGAAATGCATTGTGCTTTTCAGCATCAAAATGGTCGATTGAAACAGTGATTCCGGTAATGCCAGCATCTTTTAAAGCCTTTGCATTTGCTTGTGTAAAATTGAAACCGGATGTGAGTACATAAATTTCAGATCGCCGGTCGGTTGCATTTGCGAGAGACAGTAAATCTTTTATGCGCGTCATGGGTTCGCCGCCCCCTAAATGAAATTGTGCAACACCTTCCTCCTGAAACTTATGTACAATATTTTTGAGGTCGTTCAAATCAAGTGCTTCCTGCTGGTTCAGGTTGTCCCACTCGTAACAATGCTCACAACGCAGCGGGCACTTTTTTGTTATTGCCAGAAAAAGAAACGATAGGCGGTTACCCTTTGCAGGCAATGGCGATATCCGATGAAACTCGCCCAGTATATAATCGTCAAAGGCTTGTGAGGGATAACCAGGTGCAAAAATGGTATGGTAATATTTGTTGTTTATTTTAACCAGCTTGGTATTTGACTTTGCATCGGTCCCTAGTATTTTTTTCTTGAACTGGTAAAGCTGGTGCAGGATGTCTATCGACCGGGAAACGGAGCCATAGTTTTTCATAGCAAAGAAAAAAAGATGTTTCCTTATGCCGAAACGAACAAGTGTCTTCCTCCATCCGGTAAGTACCTTCATGGAGTAAGCCTGTTCTCCTGAAGGCAATGATGCTTGGGGCAGCGAGCCTTGAATTTTTACCAATTCGATTTTTTCTCTTTCTGTTTGCTGTATCATATTGGATGTGGTTATAAAATTTATAAGCCGTATTACAGTTTACTGGCAGAGCAAGTGCGATTGGGGATTATGGAGCTTTCCTTTGGTAGAAGATACAAATTAATTTTTAGCCAGGTTTAATTGCGCATTTTTTAATTCGTGGTAACGTTGTTTACTGAATGCCTGGAAGGCGCCGGGCTTGCTAAAACTTTTCAGGAAAGGTATGTCTGGCTTACCCGTATAATTCCTTACATGCTCGTAATAACCGCTGGTATGTAACAAAACAGTTCTCTCCATCCCTTCTTTCAGGTTGGGCGATTTATATTTTATTATTGCTACGTCGCCGGTGTTGGGTTGTTGTAAAAATTTTCTATCTGCCATCAACAACCCTGTTAATACGTTGGCACCCTTTCCGTCGGCTGCTTCATAAGGCTTTATTTCCTGCACAGAAAAAGGCTGATCCGTTGAAACATCCAGGGCGGCATAATCTACTTCCCAAAACATGAAGCCGGTAGATAACTTGATTTCCACTTTTTCATTTTTACTGATGGGTACCGGAATTACAATTTGCCGGTTGAGCAAAGGACCAATCGTTTTTATATTTCTTATCTCTTTCCATTCGTTGTTAACCTTTACTGACACGGTCATTGGAATGTTTTGTTCCTGCGCCCATTTGTCCATTTCGTTTGCAGGTTTCTTCTTTTGCCCTTTTATCCACTTGTTGTAGTACGATCCAAAATGCTTTGTAAACTCACCATACAGGTAATCTGCCCAATAAGAATTTTTAAGGTTTAATACCAATTTTCCTTTACTTGAACGGTAGGTGTTATCAAAAGATAAATAGAGTTCATTCAAATTATCAGGTGTGCCCTCATCATCAAACAGGCAGCTGATATTATCCATATTTTTTACCTGGTGCAAAACATCTTTTCGTTGATTAATATAAGCTGAAGTTGGTAATTGAGGATCGGTTACGCTAAACAACTGCCCGTTGAGATCTGACAAAACCTTTGCATTTTTATCGTGATCCACTACAAGCAGGTTTGCATAATCCGAATACTGCCGTTCCTTTAGTTCATTACTGATCTTTAGAATATATTCACCACTTACTGCGTTTATCTGCAGGGGTACAAAATCTTCGCGTTGTAAAGATGGATAAATGGCGCCACCAAACATTTCGCCCTGCAGGTTGTATTGCTCTCCATCGTAGGTGCTAACAAAAGGGCAAGAGTCTTTTGTAAGTAAAATTATCACGCTAATAAGTGTTAATGCGCCCAACGTATAACCTAATCCACCCAGGATGAAACTGGTTGTTGTTTTGCCTGCATCCTTTTGTATGATCTCAATTTTTTCGATATCCCCCATATTAAGGCTTAAACCTTGCCCGGAGTTAGCTGAAACACCTGCGGGTACATAAATATGAACTTCATTTAGAACGGCATCCTGCGCTTTGGCTTTTTTATAGATTTGCTTTTTATGAGGCGTAACGTATAAGGTATGCATCCGTGGAATAGTATCCATTGTTGCAGAAATAATCATTTTCTGATCATCTACTGTAAGGTTCTTCAGCAAATAGCTTTTGCTGCCTTGCCTTAAAATAAAAGTCTTTTTTTGCATACGCAACTCATCAATCGTACTCCTTTTTGTTTCGGTAGAAGTGGTATTTCCTTTGACCGCCCGATAATAGTGATGGCACCCAACGAACATATTCACAGATGAAACAAGGAAGATAGCAGCCATAAATTTTTGCTGAAGGATAGACAATCTCATAGTAGTAGTTTTAAATTCTGGGTCTAATAAATGTAGATACTTAATCCGTTACATGCAATTGACATTTGTCAAAATAAGTAGCTTTAATTGTTTGTACTTTGGATGAAACTGATAGTATGGGTGTAAGCTTAACAAGTATGTTCAGCAGGTATGGTTCGTTAAGCAGGGAACTGATGCAAAAAGAAACTGTTTACCACCTTGCAGAAATGTGTGTAATAGAATTGTTGGCAGATGATGTAAGCTATAGCCATCTCATCGCAGCTACTTCGTGCCCGGATACGATCGCTCCATCGTTGGGTCAATGTATTAATCAACAACATAACGAAGTGCTTTCCAACACACATACCATCGATATTGTACAGGGTTGTGCAGGTGGCGTAACGGCTTTGATAATCGCATCGCAAATGGCGGAACTCAACCATACAAATGTGCTGCTTGTTACTTCGGACGCCGCAAAAAAGGCAACCTCGCCCACCAGCGATGTGTACCCGGTTTTTAACAATGGCGTGTTTGGATGTAATATAGCCTACACAGCCAACGGCACAGGATTACTGCATTATGCGAGCAAACAGTATAAAGATTTGTACGATGTGGTTACCATAAAACTGGGGCACGATGCAGATGTAGTGATTTGTGAAAACATGCAGGATATGACCACCGATCCGCGAAAGCATTTGGGGCTAACGCTTAACAACCACCTTGCAATGAAACTGATGCGGCAGGCCGAAGGTTTTTATCTTGATTTTATTTCAACAACGGGTCACCCGGATATCCTGATACTTCACCAGGTGAATGAAATGATCATACACCATCTTGAACATGTATTCAGCAAACACCCTGTTAGGTTTATCAACATGGCAAAGCAAACGGGTAACTGTGGTTGTGCAACTACAGGCATTGTTTTGCATGCAATAAAAGATGAAATAAAAAACAAGAAAGTAATGATTTGCAGCTTTGGAACTGGTGGCGTAATCACTGCAGGTTTATGGCAATTTTAAAACATGAACATCAACGAAAAATATTACTGGATAATAAGCACGTTTACGGTGCCGGTTTGCTATGCGATAACTGTAACGTTGTTTTACCTGTTGTTATATAATTGGAAATTGCCGGTTTTTATGGATAAGAAAATTCAGGAACCCGCAATTACTTGTGAGCAGTTAAAAGCGGAAGTGATGTTTACACTGATATCACTTGTAATATTTTGCTGTGCGGGTTTTGGTGTTTATTTGATTTACCAAAATGGTTACAGCAAATTATACTTTGAAGCGAGTAAATATGGATGGATATACCTTCCCTTGAGCATAGTAATCATGGTTGTTTTGCATGATGCGTATTTTTATTGGACACATCGTTTGTTGCATACAAAATGGTGGTTCCGCAATGTACACCAAACGCACCACCGCTCTTCCAATCCCTCGCCGTGGGCTGCGCTTTCCTTTCATCCGGCAGAAGCGTTTATTCAAGCCTTTATAACCATACTAATCGTACTTTTCATTCCAGCACATCCAATTGCCCTGTTTATTTTTTTAGTCTACATGGTTTTGAAAAATGTTTTAGGACACACCGGGTATGAACTCACTGCATTTGCTTTTAAAAATACCTGGTGGCAGCAATGGCGCAACACATCCACCCACCATAACAACCACCATTTGTATGGCAGGGATAATTATGGTTTGTACTTTACTTTCTGGGATAAATTGATGCGAACACATCGGGAGAAAAAAAAATAATTTACAGGTAACGCTTCTTCATTTCAGCTGCAACACGCTCAATAGTTTCTGAAAGTGGCGTGTACACAAACGCCGGTAATGCAGTACGTATTTTTGAATTGTCGAAGTGTACTACCGACTGTGCGGTGTGTGATGTTTCCCTGGTAAGCAACGGGTCTTTTTTGTTGAACCAAGATTTAATTGCTTCCATCCGCCATACAATACTGGCAATGAGTGGCGTTACTTTTTTGTGTGGAGGTTTGCGGTTAAATGCTTTCGCCATTGCCTTAAAAAGGTCCTTGTATTTCCAGTTTTCGCTGCAGATTATATACCGTTCGCCCGATATATTTTTTTCCATTAGTTCAAACATAACCTTTGTCAAATCCTTTACATCTACAAAACCGCTTACACCTTCTGTGTACCACGGAAATTCATTATAGGCTGATTTAAAAAGACCCGACGAGCCCTTGTTCCAATCACCGGCACCTAAAATAATTACTGGGTTTACAACAACCGCCTTCAGTCCTTCACCAACGCCGCGCCATACTTCCAGTTCAGCCAGATATTTGCTCTGCCCATAGCTGCTGTTGCTCGTTTCTTTGGTCCAGTTCATGGTTTCATTCACTAATTCTCCCACCCTGATGCGCCCCAGCGCGGCAACTGAACTAACAAAGCAAAGCTGCTGAACCCCCGCCGTGAGGCAGGCGTTTACCACATTCGCAGTGCCTTCTATGTTCACTTTGAACATATCCATTTTACTATCGGGATTAAACGATACAATTGCTGCGCAATGGTAAACCTGCGAAACATTTTGCATGGCAGCTTCAAGAGAAATAACATCAAGTATATCTCCTTTGATCCAGCGTACATTTTTAAACGGAAAACCCTCGGGTATGTTGGTGCGGTACAATGCTTTCACCTGTTTACCATGTTTTATAAGATCGCTGATAAGCTGGCTGCCAACAAGACCTGTTCCGCCGGTAACTAAAATATATGGATGCGATGGGGTACCTCGGGTCATTGAATGATTGATTGCGAAACTAATATTTGTAAAAACCAATACCTGTTTTTTTGCCAAGCTCGCCGGCATCGTTTTTTTGTTTTTGCAAAGAGGACGGCTTCAATCGTGGTGGCTTACCAAGGGCCTCCCAAACAAGGCCGCTAACGCTATAATTAATATCCATCCCTATCAGGTCCATTAATTTAAATGGTCCCATTTTAAAACCAGATGATTCCATAATAGTGTCAACCGTTTCAATATCTGCTATACCCGCCTCAACCAATCTTAATGCTTCAAGATAGTAAGGGCGTGCAACCCGGTTTACAATAAAGCCGGGAACATCTTTACACATCACTGGCGTTTTACCAAGTTGTATTGCAAAATCGAATATCGTTTGTGCCACTTCATTTTTCGTTTCCCGTCCTTGTACAATTTCCACCAACCTCATTACGGGTGCCGGGTTAAAAAAATGCATACCCACCATACGGCTGGGGTGAACCACCTTAGCAGCGATATTACTTATAGATATGGAAGAGGTGTTGGTAGCAAAAATAGTTTCGCTATGGTTGATCTCAGCAAGCCGGTTGAACAAGCCAACTTTCATTTTTTCATTCTCAACAATCGCTTCAATAATCACATCGGCTATACAATCGTTCAGGTCGCTGATGAAGCGGATGCGCGAAAAAATCTCCTGTTTTGTCTCAATGCTTATCCTCGATTTATCAACCTGGCGCTGTAGGCTTTTTTCAATGGCTTCGCTGCTTTTTACAAGCATTTCAGCATTTACGTCAAATTGCAATGTGTACATTCCTGCCGATGCACAAACTTCCGTAATCCCACTGCCCATAGTGCCTGCTCCGCAAATACAAACTGTTTCTATCATTATTAATTTGTGTAAATACTGCCTGTAAATGTAATTGATGTACAAGAAACAAAAGCATTGCTACCACTTTCGGATATAAACAAAAAAGGTCTTGCTATGCAGCAAGACCTTTTAAAAAATTTTTTCAGCACACTAATGACTATGGGAGTGGGTACGTGCTTGTACAGGTTTCAGCCTAATGATACGAATAGCATGCATCACTTTCATGATCTGAAAGGTAAGATCAAACTCGTACCATTTCTTTGCAAAGTTTGCATCGTCTTTTGCAAAATGATGATTGTTCTGAAACAATTCACCCATAAGAAAAACACCCCACGGTGTAGTATTGCGGGAATGATCGCCGTTGTTGTAATTACTGTAGCCCAGCTTATGACCGCACCAGTTAACTATTGCTCCCTGTAATGGTCCCATTAAAAAGTGAACAGGTAACAAAAGATACCACCAAAAGCTCGGCGCAAAAGCAACATAAAAAGCAATATATCCCACAACAAAAAACATACGTGTTACAATATGGTGACCAAACCTGTCGAACTTTTCCCATACTGGAAGATATTCCCTCGTGAATTGTTCTTCAGGCATATTTTGCTTCAAAAGAAACCCACGATAAATGATGATGGTATGCTTCATCATCTGGTAAACATCTTTAAAAAAATGTGGTGAATGGGGGTCTTTCTCCGTATCGCTGTAGGTATGGTGCATACGGTGCATTACGGCATAAGCCCTCGGAACCAAATAGGAAGAACCCTGCACCACCCAGGTGCTGAAATAAAAAATCTTTTCCCACCGTGGCGTAACGGTGTACATCTGGTGCGAGGCATATCTATGCAAAAAGAATGAGTGAAAGAATAAGGACAAGAACCAGTGTGCAAAAAAGAATGTAAGAATCGCCAGCATTTTCTAAAAAATTAAATGAACTAAAGGGGTGTAATATACGTGTATTACCGTTTGTTAGCTTCAATGAGCCTTTCAAATATGGTTTAGCACCGTTTGTAAACGTTCCTAAAAACCATCGGTTTAACAAAGCGGCTTTTTATTTTCATAATCAAAAGTTGCAGGTTAGTTGTTAATAAAGATGATTATTAAACCATATGTAAGTTCCTTAACATCGATGTTTCGAACAAGAAAAAAAATTGCAACAACCCTTTAACATCCTTTAGCTTCATTAGTTCATTTAAAAGCTTCAAGTTCCTTTTGCATTTTAAACATTTGGTCTCTTAAACGTGCAGCTTCCATAAAATCAAGATCCTTTGCGGCACGCTCCATGTGCTTCTTTATTTGGGCGATAGCGCGCTCCATTTGAGGGATAGTTTTGTATTCTGCCTGTTCTTCTGCAGCGACTAATGGCTTTTCTTCTATCAGTGCATAATTGTTGTTTGCATCCCGTCCCTTTATGTCGAGCACAGAAGTTTGCTTCATAATTTGCTCAATGGTTTTACGTATGGTTTGTGGCGTGATGCCATGCTCCAAATTATAGGCAACCTGCTTCTCCCTGCGCCGGGTGGTTTCATCAATGGTTCGCTGCATACTTTCTGTTATGTTATCGGCATAAAATATTACAAGTCCGTCCACATTACGTGCGGCACGGCCGGCTGTTTGTGTAAGCGATCTTTCATTTCTTAAAAAACCTTCTTTATCAGCATCCAGTATCGCTACCAGTGAAACCTCGGGAAGGTCAAGTCCTTCTCTCAATAAGTTAACACCCACCAATACATCAATCTCCCCCAACCTTAACTGGCGTAGTATCTCGATCCTGTCTAACGTATGCACCTCGCTGTGTATATATTTACTTTTTATGTTGATGCGACCAAGATATTTATCCATCTCTTCGGCCATACGCTTGGTTAATGTAGTCACTAACACCCGATCCCCTTTGGTTACACGCTTGTCAATCTCATCCAGCAGGTCATCTATCTGGTTTACACTGGGTCGTATCTCAATGGGTGGATCGAGCAAACCAGTTGGTCGTACTACCTGCTCTATTACCACGCCGCCGGTTTTTTCCAATTCATAATCGCCGGGTGTTGCGCTTACAAAAACCGCCTGGCTTAGCATGCCCTCAAACTCATGAAAGTTGAGGGGTCGGTTGTCCAAAGCGCTTGGCAAACGAAATCCATAATCAACCAATACAAGTTTGCGACTCCTGTCGCCGCCATACATACCCGCTATCTGTGGTATGGTTTGATGGCTTTCATCTACCACCAATAAAAAGTCTTTGGGGAAATAATCGATCAAACAAAATGGGCGGGTACCCGGCTTTCGCCTGTCAAAGAAACGGGAGTAGTTTTCTATGCCATTACAAAAACCAAGCTCACGAATCATTTCAATATCGTAGTTCACCCGTTCGCTCAGGCGTTGCGCTTCTATGTATTTGTTTGTTGCTTTAAAGTATTCAACCTGCGCCTGCATCTCGTCTTGTATTTCGTACAATACCTGCTGCATCATATCTTTCGGGGCGAGGTATAAGTTGGCGGGAAAAATAGCGGCATCTTCCATTACCGTCATTCTTTTGCTACTGGCTAGGTCCAGGGTTTCTATGCTTTCAATTTCATCACCAAAAAAAGTAACGCGGTAACCATAGTCAACATAAGGCAGGTTTATATCGATGGTATCTCCCTTTACCCTGAAAGTTCCCCGGCCAAACTCGCCTTGGCTGCGGTTGTATAAGCTGTTTACCAACGAATGAAGGAAACCCTGCCGTGAAATCACTTGCCCCTTCTTTATGCGTACAATGCCGTTCTCAAACTCTGTTGGGTTGCCTATTCCATAAATACAACTTACACTTGCTACAACTATTATATCTCTTCTGCCGGTTAATAACTGCGATGTTGCCTGCAGGCGAAGCTTATCTAATTCTTCATTAATGCTAAGGTCTTTTTCAATGTAAGTATCGCTTACGGGCATATAAGCTTCTGGCTGGTAATAGTCGTAGTAACTCACAAAATACCCCACCGCGTTATCCGGGAAAAAATGTTTGAATTCGCCATATAACTGGGCAACAAGTGTTTTGTTGTGTGTTAAAACCAGCGTAGGTTTTTGCACGTTTTGTATAACGTTTGCCATGGTAAAAGTTTTACCACTGCCCGTTACACCCAATAATGTTTGGAAACGCTCACCCTGTAAAATACCCTCGGTTAATTGTTGAATAGCATAAGGCTGATCGCCTGCGGGTTCATATGGAGAATTGATCTTAAAAGAGGACATAGTGCAATTTACTGAAAGTGCTGAAAGTGCATCGTCGGAAAGAGGTAGGCTATGCTTATTTTGACTATTTTATATACCGCTTTAAAACGTTACCCCATACCTTGTATCCCGCAGGAGTCATGTGTAAGCTGTCGCTTACAAAGTGTTGCGGATCGGGCCGGTTTCCGTTGGCAAGCATTGGATTAAAAATGTCTACATAATCTGCATTCTTCATCTTGCTTAAATAATTCTTCACCATACTGTTTACTTGCTTTACCTGGTCAACCAAATTCCACCGGCTTGGGCTTGGTTTAATGGAGATAAAAGTGATAGTTGCTTTGGGCGATAGGCTCCTGATCTTTTGGAACAATACTTTCAGATCGCTGAATACTTTGTCAGGGGTTTTGCCGGAAGCAAGGTCGTTATCGCCTACATAAATAACTACTTGTTTGGGTTGATAGGGAGTTAGTACACGGTCAGCATAATAAATAACTTCATCAGTTTGCGAACCGCCAAAGCCGCGGTTCAATATTTTTTTGTTCGGGAAGTAACTGCTAAGATCGTCCCACTTTCTTATAGAAGAACTGCCTGTAAATACGATATTGTTTTTTGCTGCTGGTAGCTGTTTGTCCGCATTTTCAAAAGCAACAATTTCTTTTTCAAACTTTGATGTGTCGATGCCCTGACCAAGTACATAGTTGCATTGCAGCAACGCCAATAAACATAGGCAACGAAATATTTTATTCGAAAACTTCATTTTATTTATTTGATGTCTGACAGGTAGTTGATCGCTTTTGAAGCCATGACTATTTGCTCCGTCGCTTCGTTCGATTGTATGGTAAAGCAATATAGGAAATAATAGGATTGTTTTATGAGTGAGCGTAAGGGGCATCACGGGGGTGATTATTTTAGAGGCTGTCTCCACTGGAGATGGCTTCTTTTTATTTATACCTAACGAGATACCTGGGTATATATCATTTGAGCTAATAGCCGCCCTTACTTAAACATCTCCGGCCGCATCTCATCCCAGCCCGTTGCCTCCTGATAGGCTTTTGCAGCCGCAAGCAACCTTGCTTCTCCATATAACTTACCCAGCAAGGTTATACTGGTGGGAAGATTAAACCGGTTAAACCCATTGGGAACACAAACAGCAGGATGACCTGTGAGGTTGGTAATGGCAAGCTGGCTTCCACCGGAAAATGTTGGACAAATGATGACATCAAAATTTTGAAATAGCTGGTCAACAGATTTCATTAGCAGGTAGCGATGGCGGTTGGCATTAATGTATTCAACCGCGGGGATCAACCTGTCTACCCTGAACGAATTTGGCCAATCGTTCTTTGTTTGACGCGTCATCATATCATCCAGGTTTGTGCGGGTAAATTCATCGAATGCTGCGCCACTTTCGGCACCCAATATCATGCGTACCATATTGAAATTGTAAACGCCACTATCTGGGAAAACAACCGGTTGCAGGTTTGCACCCAGCTTTCTAAAAACGTCTAACACTTTCAGATCGTTCGACGCTGTATCGGTAATCTTATCAAAATAATTTTTCGCGTAGCCAATATTTATTTTCTTCCAGTCAACATTGCCCGTATAATTAAATGGACGGTTAACGGCACTTGCATCAAGGCTATCGGTGCCGTGTATAAAATTGAATACCACGGCTGCATCTTCGGCACTTCTGCAAATGGGCCCTATCTTATCCAGGCTCCAGCTTAAAGTCATTCCGCCGCTGCGGCTCACGCTGCCAAAGGTTGGTCGCAAGCCCGTAGCACCGCACGTTGTAGAAGGTGATATAATAGAACCAAGGGTTTCGGTGCCAATAGCAAAAGGCACCAAACCTGCCACCGTTGACGATGCGGAACCCGCTGATGAACCACTTGAACCCCGGGTAAGGTCCCATGGGTTTTTTGTTCGCCCGCCATACCAGTAATCGCCCATTGCCAGCGCACCCAGGGTAAATTTAGCTACCAGCACGGCACCGGCTTTCTTTAACTGGCTGTAAACAAAAGCATCCTCTTCCCTAACCTGTTTTTTATAAGGTGCTGCGCCCCAGGTTGTGGTGGTTCCTTTTACCGCAAACAAATCCTTTAAACCGTATGGAATGCCATGTAGCGGGCCGCGATATTTGCCGGCAGCTATTTCTTTATCAGCTTGTTTTGCCTGTTCCATTGCAATATCCTCTGTGTAGGAAATCACACTTTGTAAGGTATCGCTGTATTTTTTCAACCTGTCTAAAAAAAATTGGGTCAGTTCAACAGAAGTGATTCTTTTGTTTTTGATGAGCGAAGCAAGTTGAAGCAGCGAATAAAAGGTAAGCTCATTTTTGTTTTTAGGCATCAATACATTGGATGGTATGTTCCAGTTGATGGGGAGTTGTTTTGTTTCGAAACGCATGCCAGGCAACACAGGACTGTGCGACAAAGTAAGCGGTACACTATTATCGAGCGGGTACTTGCGCATGTTAGTGTAATCGTTGCGAAACGTTCTTACGTTGTTTAACATAGAATCTGTTTCCGGTTCCGTAAATTTTAAACCGATTACTTTAGCAGCTATCACCAGGTCGGCTTTGGTAATTGAGTCCTGCGCTTCGCAAATGTGGATGCACGAAATTAAAACGATGAAAAGAAGTGTTCTCATGTAGGGATAATTGAAAATGGAATTTAGTTGAAAACGATGTAACAGTAATGTGTTTCGGATGTCACTACAACCGTACCCATCTACTTTCGGGTATTATACAAACTTAACCCAAACATGATCATCCATTATCACGTTGTTTTTTATAACTGATTTCTTTCTAATCCCTTCAAGTTGAAAGCCGTTTTTTTCGAGAACTTTCATAGATGCTTTGTTGTGGTCGAAAACTTCAGCATAAATCCTAACCACGTTAAACTGTGCTTTAATGTAATCAACAATTAACGCAACCGCTTTGGTGGCTATCCCTTTACCCCAAAATGGTTCGCCTATAAAGTATCCAATTTCTATGGTCTTCCTATATACATCATCCTTCATCAATACGCCTGCACTTCCCGCTAATTGATCGTTACAAATAATGGCAAAGCTTTGAATCGGTTTTTGTGTTGATACATGCGCGATCCATTCTACCGCATCCTTTATTGTATACGGATGGGGGAAACGATCGCGCAGCGTGATCCAGATTTTTTTGTTATTGGCAATGGCTGTTAATGCTGCGGCATCTTCTTTTTTCCAGGCTCGTAGGTAAATGTTTTGCATCGTTTGGTTTGGGTTAGCCAAAATAAGTAAAGCGAGCCATAGAAAAAACAAGCAACCGCTTAGCTAAAAGAAAAAGCAACTCCCCATGAAGTTGCTTGTTTAAAATTATTAGAAAGCTTTTATTAATTCAACACAAATACTTCCTTTGCAAACGTAGAGGCTGCCTCGTGGTTACCATTTGCATCCACCTAAAACGACTGTTGTTTGGCAATGGGCTCCAGTTCAACGGTAAAGTGCCGCATAATGGCGCTTCGGTAACTATTCTAACACCACGGTTAATAGTGTGCCTTCTATCAAATACATTTTTTAAAGCGGCAGCAATTACATCCATATGGTTATTGGTGTACGTGCGGTGGGGAATAGCCTGGCGTAAAAGATCGAGCCCGCCCATACGGTTCTCACGGGTAACGGGGTCACGGTCCGCCAGTATATAACCGATCTCACAGGCACGAACCCCTGCTTCAATATAAAGTTCAATACCAAATGTTTGCGCTGCGAATTCTTCTTTCGGTATTTTGGTAAGCACTTTTCTTGCATCAACAAAAATGGCATGTCCGCCAACAGGGCGCTGGTAAGGAACATCATATTCATCCAGCTTATGTGTGAGTTAGGCAACGTGGCTCATGCTAGCATGTAACAACTCAAACTCGGTGTTCTCATCTATGCCAACCGCCAGGGAGTTCATGTCCCGTCCGCTTAGTCCACCATAGGTAATGTATCCTTAAAACATGATATTATAAGTGCACGATGCCTTGTACCAATCTTCGCTGCGTGTGGCAATAAAGCCGCCCATGTTTACGATCGCATCTTTTTTAGCGCTCATCGTCATACTATCGGAATACGAAACATTTCGGTTACAATTTCTTTTATGCTCTCCACGCAGGCTGGACAAATTGTATTTGGCATCTTTTAACCATTGCTCACGCTGGCGGCGTGTACTCATCTTAATTGGTACAACCATCTTGATTTTGTAAGGCTCTGCATACGGAAATTTCATTGTTATAAATTTTGTGTTGGAAAGAATACATTTTTATTTCTGGGTGCAAGATGGACACGCAGAATTGTACTTATGCTTTCCGGTTAATGAGTGGTGGGTATGGTTTTGCCAGCGGCGAAAACAGCCGACTACACCCGGTGGTACGAATGTTATTTTTGGATGAGAGTTTAATAATTGCGCCGTTGCTAACACTATCTCTTCATCATTCTCATCGCCTGGTTCATCTTCCCCAGGCTGTCTAGTATTAGCGCGTTTTGTTTTTTAAGATCGTCCAGTTGTTGCTGAATGGCTTCAATCTTAATGCTCATTCTGCCTTCTGGTGATGATGTGCGGTTGCAGGCGGTCAATACCAAAGCGAGTAACGTTATTATAGTTTTCATACTGTGGTTTATTAAGTTTTTTCCGACTATTTTGGGAAGGGTTACTTCTTCTCAAACACCTCTGCCTGGTCATTCCCCATCATGGTAATTTTATCCACCTCGCCTTTATTGTTTGTTGAAAAACTCAGCCTGAAACGCGGCATATCTGTTCCTTCGGGATTGACAAGAAACTGGTCGTAATGAAAATGGATTAGCGGATTTTGAACTTGCCTGAAAGTCATCAATAAGGCATTGTTCACCAGTTCAATTTTTATTTTGCCGTATAAAAGGCTGGTATAGTTGCCAACATAGGATAGTAAACTATGCGACGGAGTGGTACTATTTACTTTTGTAGCTTTTATAGAATCTTCTGCACGTTTATTGTTTTCTTTTTCCTTTTTATACTCCTCCAAATACCGTTGGCTCCAGGGTGTATTGGATAGCCCCAGCAATTTATCAACAACTGGTAAAGCCATTACCGACCGGAGGTTTCCACCAGCCGAACCATTGTGTACCATGAAAACACCCAGCGACTGACCGGGCACAAAAAGAAGGCTTGAATAAAACCCGTCGATAGATCCTGTGTGGGATACAATCTTATAGCCTTTATAAGTTTGAATGATCCTACCCAATGCATACAACGAATTGGAAAGCTCATCATATTTTCCTTCCTTGTCGGCAATGGTGTTGGGCGTTATAGTCTCTTTAATTGCTTTAGCGGAGATGACCTGCTTTCCATTATACATCCCGTTATTTAACTGGGCAATCATCCAATGGCTCATATCCTCAACAGAAGATTTAATGGTACCCGCCGGGCCCAGCGCATCTGTTTGTGCTTCGTACTTTTTGGGTAATAATCTGCGTGTACTATCCGGTTCAAAATAGGCAATGGAATAATCTCCCGACTTTTTTGTGTCGCCTGTTGTAAACACCGAAGCTGTCATTTGAAGCGGTATAAAAATTTTTTCGCGAATAAGTTCTTCCCAGCTTTTGCCGGTAACGTTTTCCATTACGGCACCGGCGGCTGCATACATCATGTTGTTATAAATGTATCCATCTCTAAAGCCAAGTTGCGGCTTCATATAAACCACTTTGGATATCGCTTCTTTACGCGTCATATCTGTTCCGGCCCAAATGCCATCGTACCGGGGTAAGCCGGTGCGGTGGCTAAGCATATCGCGTATTGTAACCTTCGCATTCAATTCGTCGTTGCTAAAAGTAAGCGACGGCATATAGGTACGCACGGGTTTATCCAGGCTGAGGTTTCCTTCTTCGGCCAGCATTACGGCTGCTGTTGCTGTTAACAATTTTGTATTGGATGCAATAGGGAACAGCGTAGTACTTTTCACCGGTAGCTTTTGTTCAACATCACGGAAACCATAGCCCTTGCCATATATTAACTGGTCTTTATAAACAATGCCCAACGCAACACCAGGTAGGTTCCAGTCTTTCATAATACTGTCCACGTACTTATCTATATCGGGGAATGTTTTTTGAAAAGTAGTTTGGCAAAATGCGATGGAAGAAAACAACAGCAAAACCATTAAGCAGGAAAAACGTTTCATAAAGTCAGTTATGGGTTATAACTGTAAAGTAGTGAAAGCGGTTGACGGAAGAAAGGTTTTTGAAACTTTCAGCATAAACGTTAAGCCGCACAAGGGTGGGATCCGCCATGGCGGGTATGCTGCAACGATGCTGCTATGAAATACCAGTGCCGGCAAACAAAAATTTTACAACTTCTCCATCTCACCATTCACAAACTCCATCAATTTTTCGATATGCTCTGGCGACAGGTCGAACTTTAAACCGGCAGCATCGTACAAGGCAGGCAATGTTTTGGTGCCGCCAAGGCTCAGTGCCTTCATGTAGTTATTTAAAGCGGCTTCCTTGTTGTTTTTAAACTGCATCCACATACCAATAGCACCTAGTTGGGCAATGCCGTATTCAATATAGTAAAACGGAACCTCGAACAGGTGCAACTGTCGCTGCCAGCCAATCTTACGGTATTCTTCCAATCCGGTAAAGTCAACTGTATGTGTTGAAAATTCTTCCAGTATTTCCATCCATTTCGCTGTACGTTCTTCAACTGTATGCGCTGGGTTTTCGTACACCCAATGTTGAAACTTATCTATGGTAGCGATCCAGGGGAAAATGCTGATCGTTCTTTCTAACTGGTGTTCTTTGGCACGCTGCAGGTCGTCTTCGTTATCAAAAAATACCTGCCAGTAATCCATGCTAAAAAGCTCCATCGCCATGCTGGCAACTTCTGCAATTTCCATAGGGTATTCTTTAAACGCACTCAACTCCAGCGGGTGTGCAAGAAACGAATGTACTGCGTGCCCCCCCTCGTGAACCATAGTAGTTACATCGTGCATTTGCCCGGCGGCATTCATGAAAATAAACGGTGCGCCACTTTCGGCAAGCGGGCAGTTGTAACCTCCCGGTGCTTTACCTATGCGGCTTTCTAAATCCAGATGACCAATGCTTTTCATCTTGCGCAAACAATCCGCAAAAAATGGGTTGAGGTTCTCAAAACATCGTATGGTTTTCTCAGTAAGTTCCTCCCCGGTTTTAAACGGATTGAGGGGTTGAACGCCTTCCGGCTCCGCCTCCGTATCCCATGGGCGAAGCGTATCCAATCCCAACTTTACTCTTTTCTTTTCATTTATTTTTTCTACCAGCGGAAGCACGTGCAACTTTACCGCTTCGTGAAACTTAAAGCAGTCTTCCTTGCTATAATCAAAGCGACCCATTTCTACAAACTTATAATCGCGGTAGTTTTCAAAGCCTGCATTCAAAGCCACCTGGTGACGCTTTGCTACAAGGTCGCTGTACAATTTGTTTAGTTCATCCTTATCCTGCGCTCTTCTTTCATTGATCTTGCGATATACATCTTCGCGCAAGGTTCTATCATGGCTTTCTAAAAACTTTGCAGCCTGTTGCAAAGTGTATTCGTGCCCATTTACCTCGATGGTCATTTTTGCAGAGATGGTACCAAACTGTTGCTGCATAACGCTTAGCTCTGCATGTAAAGGAATATTTGCTTCGCGATACAGGTCGATGCTTTTCTTCACGCTGCGTAGGTAAGTAAAGTATTGCTGCTGATCAAGCTCCTTTGTAAAAGGGCTTTCAATTAATTTGCGATTCAACTGATCGGCGTATGGCTGAAGCTTTGGTTGAATTTCCATGCAGAAAAAAGCAAAGGCTTCCTCCAATGTTTTATCGGTGGTATCACAGGTCATTTTTATCTGTCGCCAACAGGCGTCTTCACTCACTACCGCTTCCACTTCGCTCATATCCTTCAACCATTTTTCAAGATCACCCCTTGATTTTAAAGGACGCTCAACAAGCTCTTTAAAAAAGGGCTCCAGCGCTTCCCAGTTGCTCAATTTAAAATTGGCCGGAACGTATTTGCGTGGTAATTTTTGGATGTCTGCTGTTGGGTTCATACCAATAAAATTTAAAAATCCGGAGACTGGCATACGAATCGGTTTCGTGCGCCAGTTTCCGGATCAGTTATTTATAACACTTATTCTTCCGTCTTCTTTTTTCGTGGCGCTCTTTTCTTTGGCGCAGGTGCTTGGGCAACTGTTTCTTCCACTACGGGTGTAAGTTCCACTTCTTTCTTTTCGGCTTCGGGTATTACGGTGGTTGTAACTGCGGCAGCAGGTTCAATGGTTTCTTCTACACTTTCTTCCTCTTCTTCCGCTTCACTCAGTTTAAATTCAACATTATTGGCCTTCATTACGCTGTACCACTTTACCATCTTCTTCATATCACTTGCATACACTCTTTCAAAGTCCATTTCAGGATAAACCTTTTCAAAAAAAGCTTTGATGGCTGCTGCATCTTTTTCGTTTGGTAAAGCTTCGCCCGATTTTTCAATAGCGTTGAGCACATCAACCAGGTTTGCATTATCCTGGCTGGTATATACCTCAATGCTTTCGAGGTGAGAGAAGTTATGTATGCGTGATGAAACAAACTTTGTGATCTTATCATCCAGCGAACGAACGATGGCTCCATCTTTTTTGCTGCCCACTAACTCGTATAAGCCCGGCATTCCGCTGATGGCAATAATTTTTCCGTACTCCATAATGTATCAAAATTTTTGAGGGCTGCAAGATAGGAGGAATTATGAAACCCTACGTTGGCGCAACAATTTTTAGGAATTTATCAGCCTAATAGCTGACTATTACATAAGCCTTTGGCAATTCCACGGAATTTATCCTTTCCTTAATGGTCGGCGCTTTGTTTTTGTCAGTTCCACAGGGAATACTATTTTCGGCGTTGCACTCTTCAATCATATTAACCAATATGCTTTTGATGGCGTGTAACCGGAAGTAAAATTTTACTTCTGTTTTTTCGTTTTACACCAAAAACTAACCTATTAGGCGCATGAGGGTATCCTTTACTTCTATTTTATTGCTTTTAAGTTTCTATTTTTTTACGCAAAATATTATTGGTCAAACAAGCACTGCTGGTTCCGGTACGCTGGCTACTATTGAATCGAAGGCAAACTCTATACAGGATAACAAAAAGAAGATCACCGACCTGGAAACAAAAGTTACCGACTCGTATGCCGAGGAGAGCGCCAGGCTGCTCCAGCTAAAAAAACAACTCCCCGAATTACTAGCAGAAAAAGCGGTTGTATTGGACGAGCTGCGGTCTGGTATGTTTTGCAGTGATTGCAACCGGGGCAAAACCCAGGTTGAACGGGAAACCGGCAATTTCTATGCGCACATCAGGGAGGGAGCCTCATCGGGCAGAAAAATAATTGCGGCCAGCCCCGAACTCATCCAGCAAAAAACAGGAGAATACGACAAAAAGATCGCTGCAAAAGAAGAAGAGATAAGAAAGTTTACCTACGAGGAAAATGAATTTTCCAAAAAGCGCGATCAATGGAAAAAGCAGGTGGAAGACCTGAAAGCCCAGAGTATTAAACTATGCGAGGAGATCACCGCACTAAGTTCCACTTATAAAACCCAGGTGGTGGATGAAGGTAAAGCACTGCAATCGCCGTGGATAAGTGACCTGATGAACATTGTGGCGGAAAAGCATTTTATTGAAGACCGGATAGATATACTGAATGTAAAAATTGCCGACTTAAACAACGACGAAATAAAGGCCGTTGCCGACATGCGGGACAAAGTTTACCAGAAAAATGAAGCGGATAAAAGCACGTTAAATTCTAAGATCGCTTCCAATAACTCGCGCCTGGCAACCGTGGAGCAGGCGCACAGGCAAAGCATGATGCCATTGACAGTTGCGTTGCTAAACGCAAGAACCCGTTTACTCGATATCAAAAGAGCGCTATTAAACACTACCAGTCTTTCAAAGGGAGAAATCACTAAACTGGAAAGCGACCAGAAAACCGAAGAGTTAAATATCGATAACAAGCAAATTCAGGTAGCTAACAACGAAGCGAGCTATAAAATAAACAGCCAGGCAATCGTGGATGAAAACAAAAAGCTAAGCGACGATATATGGAACCTGACAGTAAACTATCCTAAAATATTGGCCGCTGCCGAAGACAATTTGAAGAAGGCTTTTCAAACCAAACGTACGATACTTACCGATGCCAAAGTTGCCCGCACCGCTGCACTTGATTTAAAAGGAAGCATGTTAATTGACAGGAAAGAAGCTTACAGGCAAAAACTGTTGAAATACGCAGCAATAGTAGATGGCGAACGAATTCGCCTGTTGAATGCCTGCCAAAAGGCGCAATGTTCGTGCTTTGGTGCGGATACACACGGCACCGTTATCAGCAATTGGAACCAGGCTTCTGGTTGTGTGGGCGAAATGGATGCAGCCCATCACTCTTCCGATCCGGTTTATGGCTGCGTAGAGGAAAGTTCCATATACAAACAACATTACCAAAGCTTCATAAACGGTCTTTCCGATTCTGATATAGAAGCACTTCAGCGTAAATCAACCAATACGCGCTACGACATGATCTTTAAAAAAGTAATTAACTAACAAAATGAAAACACTTTTTACCCTTTTCGCAATTTGCATTTGCAACCTTGTATTTGCACAGTCGGCTAACTTTAATAAAATAGAAAATGAGATAAAGGCAAACATCTCAAAAGGAAAATGGGATGAGGTCATGATCCAGTCGACCGACCTGTTGGTGGAAGAACCAACCCGGGGGGATGGATATTATTATACTGCACTCTCCTTTTTTAAACTGGGCCAGCCAGATAAAGCGAAAGAATACCTTGATAAAGCGGAAGCGATTGCAGACAACGACCTCAAAACAAAAATAAAAGAACTCCGTGGCGACATTAGCAGCAATAATAAAGCACAGTCCATTATAGACAATGCGAACAAACAGGCAAAATCGGGCAATAACAAAATGGCAGCCGACGAATGGAAGAAACTTTGGGAATTGGATAAGACCAAAACCGACAATGCATTAAACGCCGTTGAATTGTACATCGAAGAAAAAAAATATCCCATAGCGCTTGAAATATTGAATGACCCTGCACTTGCCAAAGATGACAATGCGAAAAACCTGGCGTATAAGCTGAACGAAACGGCTGAAATGAAGTCTATCAATGGCTATAATATTTCGATGAAACTCGGCGAGGCTAACTTCAACAAAAATGATTACCCGGGTGCCATCCTACATTTTGATGATGCCCTGATTTTTAAACCCAACGAAGCAAATGCTATACAGTTTAAAAAAAGAGCGCAGGATGAACAGGCATGGTTAGCGGCAAAGAAAGAGAATACCATAACATCGTACGAAAATTATGTGGGTGGAAGAACGCTTAAAAAATACCAGGGCGAGGCGGAACAAATCATCAAAAATGCACTTATACAATTTGGGCAGGATGCAGCTACTGCAGGTAACATTGCTGAAATGGAAAATTATTTAAACAAATACCTGAATGTGTACCCAAATGGTGATGCAACAGCCAAAGCGAAGGCTATAATGTGTTCAACTTATTTAAAAGAAGCCGATAAATTCAAACTCTTAAAAACAGCTTCTTCCCAACAGAACGCCATTGAAAACTATAAGAACGTTACCCGCTTATGCCCCGATGCCTATAACCTGAAAAATGAAATAAGTGCCGCCAGTAAAAAGCTGGTAAGGTACGGGCGCCCCGACCGCACTTTTATAGCTTACCTGTACGATAGCATTACGCCGTTTGGCATTACCATTGGCGGCATTAAAAACCGCAGGGTAGGTACATATATCGCTTTCAGGATGAATGAAACCTTTATTACAAAAGCGGCAACCTTTACAGTTGATAATACGGGGCGGGTAGATGGAACCTCGTACACCACCCGTTCTAAAAATAGCACCCGAAATGGGATGGCGGATGCGATCTTCGGCTTTACAAAAAAAATTACTTACCCGCTTTGGATATATGTAGGTGGTGGGGTTACTATGTACCAGCAGTACTGGGAAATGGATACCTATTTAAGCAATGGAACCATAAACGAAACGCACTGGGTTAAAAACACCGACGAAAAGTGGATAAAGCCTGTAATTGATGCCGGACTGATAGTGGATTTGAAAGGTTTGCACTTAAGGGCTGGCGTAAAGTCTACTGAGTTCAAAGGCGTGAACTATTGCGTTGGCTTTGGGTTTTCTTTTAAATAACAAAGCAGCTTTATTTGGAATTGATTAAGGGGAAAGGAAATGATGACGAACTTTTATTACCGTTATTTACCAGTCGTGCCCTAATCTTTTTTCTGCATTTTTGCCGCTACTGATCCGGCTATAAAAAACAACACAATCTCTCCAATAATGATAACAGCAAAACGTAACGAATCCGTTGAGTAGTTACCTGTTAACCAAAAATATAATAAAGCAAATAACGCACACATACCCGCCAGTAATGCCAGGCTCCATTTGGTAAGTTCCATAAACTGGTACAACTTATGAACTCCTAAAGAAGATGCTGTTGCACTGGCTTTTATTTTAGAAAGGATGTAGGCGTTCTCAATAATATCAATGGCCCAGGGAAGTATTTGGGCCCATGCTAAAAATAAAAAAAATTCCTGCCCCGCGTCAGACGTCATTTTATTGGAAACCTTCATGCATAACAAAAAAATGCTGCCATAAACAGCGGGCATAAAAATAAAATCGACCAGCAAGTGCCAATTAAGTGAACGCAGCGCTTTCCTCGATTTTTCGGGTTCAAGTAAATACATGCCGTGTATCAGGTGCCTTATCTCGTTACCATTAGCGGCAAATTCAAGGTCCATTATGCTAAACCTGCGCTCTACCACATCGTGCGTATAAAAGTTGTTGGAAAGGGTGTTCATTATTAAGGTGGCTAACAGCAGTAGGCCAAACGAAATGGTAAACCAATACCAGCCATTTTCAATTATTGTTTGCATATGCAATTGGTAAGATGTTTAAAATTTGTTTTGAAAAACAGCGAAAATTTTACCCTGCTTTGGGCGGTTCATCTGTTTGTTTAATAATTTGATTTTGCATAACAATACGGTCGTTTTTATATTCATTCCAATTGAAGGCCAACAAAAAATCTGTGGCGGCTTTTGCGCCTCTCACAAACATGTCGATCTTATCTTCATCCTTTAAAAAAAAGTTTAGCCAGTTGTACCCCGCTAATTTTATAGAACCAATTCCTTTTTGGTAGATTTTATTCTTAAGCAGGAAATCTTTATCGTAATAAAAACGGATGGTATTAAACATGCGACCAAAATAACCGCCCAGGCTCCAGTCGGAGGCATGTTTGGTTTTGTCCGCTGGTTTTGCATCGTCCAGGTCAATTCCAAAAGAAGGCAGCCGCGGTTTTACAATGTTGGGCTTATAAAAAATGTTAATGGGGAAATTTGAAAGAATACCACCGTCAACAAACCGTGCTGTACTCGGTGGGTCTGCCTCGTTAAATGTTTTCATCCACCCATCTTTTATGCTTTCCGTTGTACAAGGTATATGGTTGATGAAATACGATTCGAAGAACATGGGGATAGACATAGATGCCCTGATAAAACCCGCCGGCTGAAGATCGTAGTCGCCATCTTTTTCTTCCCTAAACAAATAGCACATATCGGGAAACTGTATTTTATTTTCTGTTACCAGTTCAGAAGCTATAAAGGTTACATCGCCCACCAAACCCTTCGTTCCTTCCTCGTTCTCTTCCCGCAATTTCAAGCCGGGGATGGGCGCGGCAGCTTTTGCTTTCAAATCCTTAACCGTTACCACACCGTGGTCGATAAGCTGTTTTTTTATCCAGTCGTAAAAATAATCGCCTGGGTTAATGCCAAAGCCTGAATTTTTTAACCGCTTCATTAAAGTGCCCAGGTAATAAAATATGGCACCCAATAGCAGCAAATAAAAACCGGTCAATACAAAGCTGAGCTTCGCCCAAATTCCGAGTGATGGATATTTAAACTGTAAGCCAACAAATATAAAGTCGCCCCCGAGCAGTAGTACAAAGACCAATATGATGCGGGTAAGCCAACGTTTTGCCTTTTTATTAAAATCTTCATGGGTGATAAACATCCTGATGAGTTGCCTGGCAGCGGGGTGCCCATCAACCAACTTGAAAAAATCGAGTTTACAAATAGCATCCAACACCTGCAACGATTTAGGATCTTCTTTTTTACCGATCACCGTCATTAGTGCCGTATTGATAGCGCCGGCGCTTGTACCGGCAAGGCGCATAAACCGGATGCCCATCTCTTCTAAAATGTAGGTATAGCCTACCAATGCTACGCCCAAAACGCCACCTCCTTTTTGTACCAGGTTGGTATATTGATTTCCGTGTTCATCCAATGTGTCCGATACAATAAGCGGATTATCCGCGGTGAACTTTGCGCTTAATTTTCTAATACACTCCTGTACATCCGGATGGTTTGTAAACTGGTCAACAGTAAGATCAGATTTTGAATCTTTGATAGTGGCGTAAGATGACATACTTATTAACTTGAACGAACAAATTAGTATACAAGACTTGTAATGACAACTATGTTGGCATTATCATTTAAAACCACAGTAAAATAGAAATGGCTTAAAAATGGGATGCTCGTTCCAATAACTTACCCTTTGACAGAAAATTTTAAAGGCGGTAGTTATCTGCCAAACATTCGTTCTAAATAATCCTGTTTAAATTCCATATAAGTGGGGCTGCCGTTAGGGGTAACATTTGGTGTGGTACAGGCAAACAATTCGTTTACCAGGCTTGCCATTTCGCGTTGGGTTAATGGCTGCCCAGCCCGGATGGCTTGCTGCCGTGCAATGCATCGCACCAGCTTTTCGCGTTTGGTAAACTTTATATCGGTATTAAAATGTTTGAATTGCTCCAGCAATAGTTCGATCGCCATTTTTTCGTTGCCCTGCAAAATATCGGCTGGCGTTCCCTGTATAACAAAGGTGTTGTTGCCAAACGGTTCTATAACATAGCCCAGCATTTGAAGGTCGGGCAATAGCTCCTGCATCAGCATCGTGTCGCCAGGCGCTAATTCAATGGTTGCCGGAAAAAGGTTTTGCTGTGTGATCATTTGCCTGCCATGCGCCGCCTGGCTGTAACGTTCATACAGGACCCGCTCGTGCGCCTGTTGCTGGTGTATCAATATAAAACCATTGAGCGTACAAGCTATAATATAAGCCTGCTGAATTTGCGTGAACGTTCCATCAACCAACTGTATTTGCAGCGGGCTTTTGTTAAGTTCAAACATGAGCTGATCGGTATTTTTAAATCCCTGCTCGTCTATTTGCAAACCACTTAACGATTGCGCTGCAGCCGGTTCGTAAAAATCTTTCCAGTGCTTCAGTTCACTTTTATTAACCGGGTCAATGGTATGTGCCTGGTTTTGTTGAGAGAAGGTTTTATAAAGATTGGATGACGAAAGTGACGCCAGCGTTTCGCTGGATGCGGGTCGGTTTACGGCATCCAGCAACTGGATATCGGCATTTAACGAAAAATCGAGTGAGGGCGCAATGCTAAACTGGGCAAGTGCGTGTTTTACTGCTGCCTGCACAAAGGCATAAATTATTTTTTCATCTTCAAATTTAATCTCCTGCTTGGTCGGGTGAACGTTTATATCAACAACCGACGGGTCCACATCTATAAAGAGTACATACATCGGGAAACCATCCCTGGCTATCATCTCATCAAAAGCATTCATTACGGCATGGTTCAGGTAGCCGCTGCGTATAAATCGGTTGTTGACAAAAAAATATTGGTCGCCCCGTGTTTTTTTAGCTGTTTCAGGTTTACCAACAAAACCGTACACATTCATGTAGTCGGTATCTTCCTTTACGGCAACCAGCTTGGTATTGTAATGAGTGCCGAGTATTTGCACAATTCGTTGCTTTAAACTCCCCGCTTCCAAATGAAAAACTTGCTGCCCGTTACTGGTAAGCGAAAAGAAAACCGATGGAAAAGACATTGCAACGCGGATGAATTCGTCCACAATATGACGCATCTCGGCAGCATGACTTTTTAAAAAATTTCGGCGGGCGGGAACATTAAAAAACAGGTTTTTCATGGAGATGATGGTGCCATTTGCTGTGGCGCATGGCTCCTGTTTCACCACCACACTATTTTCTATTTCCAAAAAAGTGCCCAACTCATCTTCGGCCCTTTTCGATTTTAATTCCACCTGTGCAACAGCCGCAATGGATGCCAGGGCTTCACCCCTGAACCCCATGGTTTTTATCCGGAAAAGATCTTCAATATTGGAAATTTTGCTGGTGGCATGGCGCTCAAAACTCATCCGTGCATCTGTTTCGCTCATGCCTTTGCCGTTGTCTATCACCTGGATTAAATTCTTGCCGGCATCCAATACAAACAGCTTTATTTCGGTAGCGCCGGCATCTACAGCATTTTCAAGCAATTCCTTCACCGCACTGGCAGGGCGTTGTATTACTTCTCCCGCCGCAATTTGATTAGCAATATTTTCTGGTAACAATTGGATAATATCCGGCACTCTTCTTCGTTTTAAGAGCGGTAAAATTAGCATTATCCTATCGCATTTATTTTTTTAGGAATGCAAAGCAAAAAATTCAGAACTTTAGCGGTCTACCGTACAACCCTACCTTATGTTGAAAAATTTAATATTATTGGCCGCCCTGTATTTATTTACAGTATCCTGCAATAAATCTCCGTTAACTGAACTTATACAGCCAACTCCTCCACCTGTTAATGCCTTTGTTCAGTACACCATTTTGGCAGGCAATCAATATTGCGACCTTACACGTTTTGAGGCAGCCAACTACACAGAATTAAAGTTTGTTGTAAAATTTGACAGCAGCGCTATATACCAAAACAAGGATACGCTTAACCAGGGCGACATTAATAAACTTTTTGGTTTTTCTGATAATGATAGCGCTCATCACCGGTTTAGTGCACGATTTGGCTGGGGCTGGTTTAATAAAGTACTGAGCTTACATGCCTACGTTTACAACAATGGCAATATTACCAAACGCTATTTGGGTGATGTGGCCATTGGTAAGGAGCATAACTGTAGTATTAAAGTAATGCCAGGCGAATACGTTTTTACATTGAATGGCGTACAGTTTGAAGTTCCGAGAACCAGTACCACCGCCACGGGTAAAGGATACAAACTCTACCCCTATTTTGGTGG
>JANPIA010000083.1:0-3434 GCA_031424735.1 Segetibacter sp. | reverse complement strand
TTTCATTGCAGATATCTTCTTATCGTAGTTAAGGATGTATGGGTTCTGCAATTCAACTTCCATTTATTCGCTGTTCGTAACGAAGTAAGGAGAGATATAACCGCGATCAAACTGCATACCTTCAACCACCTCAACAGTTGTGTCGGTACCTTTTGCTTCCTCAACAGTTATCACACCTTCTTTACCCACTTTCTGCATAGCTTCCGCAATCAGTTTACCAATTGTCTCGTCGCTGTTTGCAGAGATTGTAGCAACCTGCTCAATCTTGCTGCTGTCGTTTCCAACTTGCTGGCTCTGGCTTCTAAGGTTTGCAACAACTGCTGCAACTGCCTTATCAATACCACGCTTCAAATCCATTGGATTTGCGCCTGCTGCTACATTCTTTAAACCTTCAGAAATAATTGATTGTGCAAGAACAGTTGCAGTTGTAGTACCGTCACCTGCAATATCAGCAGTTTTAGATGCTACTTCTTTCACCATTTGCGCACCCATGTTTTCGATCGCATCTTCCAGTTCAATTTCTTTAGCAACGGTAACACCGTCTTTAGTAACTGAAGGAGCACCGAATTTTTTCTCAATAACTACATTACGACCCTTAGGTCCAAGAGTTACTTTCACCGCATTCGCAAGGGTATCAACACCCTTCTTCATTTTGTTGCGGGCTTCAATATCGAAGAATATTTGCTTAGCCATTTTTAATTGTATTTAGATTTTAGTGTTTAAGAATAGTACTTAGTATTTGGTACCTAGTAGCAAGACTTAAATACCGTGGTTTGTGTTGTTTTAGAATTTTTGATCCCGGCGATATCAACTTTGTTCGTCATCGTTGCGTCGCACTCTTGTAGTTGCAGGTCATTTGGTCATCTAAAGTTTTAGACCATTCACCATTTACCATTCACTACTAAACTATTGCAAGAATGTCGCTTTCTCTCATAATGAGATACTCCGTACCTTCTACAGTAATTTCTGTACCAGCGTACTTGCCATATAAAACGGTGTCACCAGCTTTAACGGTTACCGGCTCATCCTTTTTACCAGGACCAGCAGCTACAACAACACCTTTCTGGGGTTTTTCCTTCGCAGTGTCAGGAATGATAATACCACCGGCAGTTTTTTCTTCAGCGGCGGCAGCTTTTACAATTACCCTATCGTGCAGAGGGGTAACATTCAATTTAGTTTCAGCCATACGTATAGTTTTTAAATTTTGTGAAAGATTGTGTTCTGCGACAGATGTTGTCAGTAATTATGCCAATGGAATATAAAAAGTCAAAGTTGCAGTATTGGTAGTGGAAAAGCATTAATGGCAGAGGGATGAGAGTTAAAAAGTTTAATAGTTGTGTTGCTGTGACAAAATTTCATTGATAAAATCATGAAGGTATATTTGCCCATTTGAGCGTGTAAATAATGAAAGCAGAATGAGACGAAAATTATTTGTAGTTATAACGTACTAAAATTTAGTATTCTACAACATATAGCTGGCTTAATACCTGCTCTCCGGGAGTTGCCTTAAAGTAAGTGTAGCCTGTTTTGCCTGGATCTAAGGCAACATGTAGAGTTAAAAACCCAGTTGCGCTGTTTCCAAAATGATCCTCAAATTCTGTGTTTTTGGTGCCTGGTCCAAAGTTGAAGTATCCTTCAACTTTACCATCGTTTTTTAAATACGTTAGTACGATATGGTAACGTTTCTTGCTTTTCCCGGGGTTTAAGGTGAATGAGGTTTTTGAATAATCGCTTTCTGTAAGATTCATCAACCTGTCCACTACACGAACTTCACCTGCTTTTGTAATTTCCTTTAGCACCTGCTTGGATATCGCCCCAAGAAAACCAGGTTCCATTTTACTGAAAGGATGATTGGTTATGGTCCGGGAGATTTTTTCACCCGCTTTATAAACAATTTCGTATTCTTCACCATCTGGTTTCTTTAAAATAGCAATGCCTTCTTCCTTATTATTTTTATACGGCGTTATAAAAACGGTCCCATCATCATAATATGTTGTACTCTTACCTTCTCTTTTATTATTCATATACACTAACTCCTCGTAGTAGTCATCGCTTCTCTCATACATCAACCCATTAAACTTACCGTTTTTGTATGTTCCTGATACCATTATACTGTCAGGTGCCATATAAATACCTTTGCCGTTTTCACAATCACCCACCAGGCACTCATCTAAATAGGAGTAATATTGAGAAACATCCACTTCCCGAACAGATTTGTAGGCTGGCATTTTGGCTGTGTTTGAAATCGCGCCTCCCCTCGGCTGAGCCTTTTGCCGGATAACATTATATTTCTTTATTTCTGAAAATCTTTGTACAACAAGCGTAGTAGTTGATCCGGGCTTTCCAGCAAAGGTGGTCATTAGATACCTTTTATCCATAGCATTAATACCGTTTACTGTTAGAAGTATATCTCCGGCGTGTACACCTGCTTTTTCTGCCGGTGAGCCTTTATAAATGATGTTTACATAGTGAATGATACTATCATTTTTGCCATCAATTATCTCAAACTCAAGTCCTACGTTCTCCATGTACTGAGCCTCCGAATTACCAACTGAGAAAACGAAAACTAGAAACGCTAGTATTTGTCGCATAGCTGGTTGTTTGAACAATTTAAAAAAGTTGTTAGGCTATATTTAGCGTGTTGGGTTTAACCAGCATACGTTATTAGTAATAAGAAAATCAGCTGCATTGGTGAAGTTATACCCGGGGAAAACGGTATAATTTCAGTTTTATGAATAGCACCTTTTAACTTATCAATCAGAGACTGTTATAGTATTGCACTGCCGCCAAAAATCCTGCTTCTTTTTTCAGATTTAAATCCTTATTGTTAATAAACAAGTTTATTTCGCGGCTTTTGTCTGTAATAATTTCATCCAATAATTTTGCGCTATACTTTGCAGGGTAAACTTCACCATTAGCGAGAATAAAGGAACTGCTGCGGTCCCTGTACTCTTTCAGAACAATGGGACTTCCGTATTCTTTTCTCTCATCAACTTCTTTCAGATAATATTTTATCACGGTTATTTTACCGCGGGCCAGCACTTGTACAAACGTACCCGGTTTAAAGCTTTTCTCTGCCCGTAATTGATAAAATGTATAGGGTTGAGCGTTGATATTCGGGTAAATATCAAACTCAGCAACTTCATGTAGAAACTCGTACAAAGAATCGTTGTGGTTATAAAACACTTTGTTTAGAAAGGCATCGAATTTCAATTGTAAACTATCGTATTTCAAACCATTCTTCAACTTCACCCTACCTGCTTTCCACTCGTTGAAAAGGTAAGGGCTACCATCAATACGTTCAGTTTTTAAGGTAGTATAAGGTCTGCCTGTGTTTTGGTCACCAATATAAATTCCTCTTTGCGATATACCATTTGCGTGTATCATGCAAATGATTATTAACATAACGACAGTCTTTTTCATATTTTAAAATT
>JANPIA010000082.1:0-6681 GCA_031424735.1 Segetibacter sp. | reverse complement strand
GGTTTGCAGCTTCTGCACAATCTTATTATACACCGAATAGGAGAGCCATGCAATATCCTGTTTACGCTCTTTATCGCTCATCTTATTCAGCCGTGCTGTAAGGGTATCAATATCCTTTTGCAAATGCGGCAGGTGCTCGTGCCCATGCAGCTGCAGTACATTGGCAAGCGTTACAAAGTTGGGAGCATAGGTTTGTAAATTGCGCAAAGCTATCTCCCCCATTTTAACGGTGGTGTCGCTTTTAAATAAGTTTGCACCGCCATACACCGTGTGCCCCGCCTGCCTGTCGGGTTTATCGCCAGGATAGGTTTGCTGGAATTTGAGGTTAGCTGTTTTAAGTTCGTTCAGCAGGCTTTCTTTGTCGTTTGCAGCAATAGATAGCTTCATGTAAAAGTTAAGTTTTGGATGATGGGTATTGATTGGATTGACACGCCATTAAGAACCACGGTAGGTTGAATAACCAAAGGGATTTAACAACAACGGCACATGGTAATGTTGTGCAGTATTTATTTCAAAAATAATTTCAACATAAGGGTAAAATGTTGGTACACCGCTTTTGTCAAAGTAGTCTTTCGTTTCAAAACGAAGTTTGTAAATTCCCGCGTTTAGTATTCTTTCATTACTCAGCAAGTCGGTTAAACGCCCGTCGTTGTTGGTGATGCCTCTTGCAATTTCCGTCCACGCATCGTTACCACCCTGGTATAAAACAATGGTTAGTCCTTGCGCGGGTTTGCCTTTGGTGGTATCCAGTATATGGGTTGTTAGCTGGCTCATGTAAAAAGTTTTTCTAACCTTAGTTTGATAATCTTTAACTGCTCGTCGGCAGCGTTTTCTAATTCTTCCTGTAGGTTGTTGGAAATTCTTGCATTTAGCATACCTAACATTTCACCCGCCGATTTGCCCGTTGCACAAACAATAAAAATAAACCCGAATTTTTTTTCATACGCATCGTTGCCTTCAGCCAGTGCTTTAATAGTTTCTTCGGATGCATCAGAAACACCGGCTTGTTCGCCCGCAGCCCACGGTGCCGTGCCGGCAAATTTTTCCATTAGGGAATTGATGTCGCCTATTTTTGGATGATGCATAAAAGCTTCCCGCCAATCCGCCTCGGTACACGCCCACCATTTTTCTTCGGCCGTTTCTTCCAGTTCAACCAGGTCTTCAAATGGAGGCTCCCCTAGCATTTTATTAACCCAGGCTGTAGAGCCACAACACTGCTGTAGCAGTTCTTTTTTTGTTTTAGTGTCGAGGTGATCAAATTCGGCGATCGTCATGGTGAAGGTTTTAATACTTCTGGTTGGTTTCAAAAATAATAATAGTAAACCATAACGTGGTAGCAGAGATAATTAATAGCAGAATGTTAAGCGGGCAGACCAGCAAATAATGAAAGAGATCTAACAACTCAAACTTTTTTTTACTTGTTGGTTTAAATTAAGGCAAAAAAAAACCCTCTAACGATGGCTTTTAAATACTGATAGATTTAGCTTATCCTTTTTTACCCTTTACCCCGGCCGAATACGCTTTCATTTCTGTTTTATGCTCCGTGCTGATCGTCTTCATTCTTTCTTTACGCTGTGCCTCTGTAAGCGTTGTGTTGTGTTTCGCTTCTTCACGCAACAGCCGGTATTTATCGTTAATTCTTTTTCTTTCAGCACCTACATTATCGTGATGCTTCAACTTTACGGTGTGAACATGCTTTGCTTTAATCTCTTTATTATGATGGACTTTTGATTTTGTCGATGGCTTTTGTGCGGATGCAGATACCATACAAATGCCGGATAAAATCGCGGCAAAAAAGAGTTTTTTCATAGTTGACATATTTTAAAGTAAATAATGTTTAGGATTTGCATTTACCATGCCAGTTTAATAAGTTGATTGAAGCAAGCTTATATTACAAATCGTGCCAGCAAATTCTAACCTTATCTTTGCATCCAATTTTTTGTAACGTTAAATACGATTGGCTTATATGGAAAAGAATGAAGTTTATATTATGTCGGCGGTAAGAACCCCGATTGGAAGTTTTGGAGGATCGTTAAAAGAACTAAGCGCTACTAAACTTGGGGCGTTAGCAATTGATGCTGCCATTAAAAAAGCAGGCATCGATCCCAACATGGTAGATGAGCTTTTTATGGGCTGCGTTTTGCAGGCAAATCTCGGTCAGGCACCGGCACGGCAGGCGTGCAAAATGTCGGCTTTACCCGATAGTGTTATTTGCACAACGGTGAACAAGGTTTGTGCAAGCGGTATGAAGTCGATAGCAATGGGCGCAGCTAGTATTGCGTTGGGAGATGCAGATGTAGTGGTTGCCGGTGGCATGGAAAGCATGAGTAATGTTCCATTTTATGCTGATGTAAGGTGGGGTAACAAATATGGTAATATAAATTTAGCAGACGGCATTGCAAAAGATGGACTGACCGATGTGTATGACGGATTGGCTATGGGCAATGCGGCAGATATGTGTGCCAGTGAGTGTGGCATCAGCCGCGAAGAACAGGATGCATTTGCCACAGAAAGTTACAAGCGAAGCCAGGCTGCCTGGACGGAAGGCAAATTTGCTGACGAAGTGATCCCCGTAGAAATTCCGCAAAAAAAAGGGGAAGCTATTGTAGTTACCAAAGATGATGAACCATTTAGTGTGAAGTTTGAAAAGATTGCCGGTTTGCGCCCGGCGTTTTCAAAGGAAGGAACAGTTACTGCGGCCAATGCTTCTACAATGAACGATGGGGCTGCTGCGCTGGTGTTAATGAGTAAGCAAAAAGCTGATGAACTGGGCTTGCAACCAGTGGCAAAAATTGTTTCGTATGCCGATGCAGAACAGGAGCCAAAGTGGTTTACTACTACGCCATCCATTGCTGTACCAAAGGCAGTAGCCAAAGCGGGCATGCAGATGGATCAAATAGATTTTTTTGAACTGAATGAAGCATTTTCTGTAGTTGGAATTGAGAATACCCGCCGCATGAAACTGGATCCCGCAAAAGTGAATGTACATGGAGGGGCAGTAAGTATCGGGCATCCTTTGGGTGCCAGCGGCGCACGAATTATAGTAACCCTTATCAATGTTTTAAAACAAAACAATGGAAAGTATGGTGCTGCCGGAATTTGTAATGGCGGCGGGGGTGCCGGGGCTATGGTTATCAGTCTTCCTTAATCAATTCAATTTTTTTAAAAATAATCACCGGGCAAAATGCCCTGTTCTTCTATGCAATCCATAAACATCCGAATAGCTACGTTACACGATAAAAAGGTTTTAATGAATGTGGGGTGGCAAACTTTCTTCGATACATTTCACCAGCAGAATACAAGGGAAGACATGCAACTTTTTCTGGAGACAAATTTTACCATTGAAGCCATCATTAGCGAAATGGAAAATTCCTGCAATACGTTTTTGTTAGCCTATATAGGTAAGGAAGTGGCTGGTTATTGCAAGCTTTCGGAACAACAGCCTCCCGGAACACTGCAGGATAAAGATGTAATAGAAATATCAAGGTTATATGCAGTGAAGGAAAAGATAGGAAGCGGTGTGGGAAAAGCTTTAATGAACTATTGCCTGGAACTGGCGGCAGCTAAGAAGAAAGAAACAATATGGCTTGGTGTATGGGAAAACAACCAGCGTGCAATTCAATTTTACCGGCGCTTTGGGTTTGAAAAATTTGGGGAACACCCATTTTTATTAGGTAATGATATTCAAAACGACTGGCTGATGAAGAAAGACCTACAGTCCGATTAATATCCCGTCTATAGACACACCGGTCTGATTTCAAAAACTACAAATACCTTTCCTGGATTACTTTCATATGGTGTAACAAGTGCCCTATTGATATGAAAGCAATGGACTGAACACTGATGGGGTGGTTGTTGGAAATGCCTGTTTGCTGCAACTGCTGTTCGTTGAAGCTTTCATACAACTTGTTACATCCCTGGCGAACAACCATAAATTCTTCAAGTAAATCATTCCAGGTTCTGTTGTCGGCATCACTATTGTCAGCGTAAGTGTTCTCGTCAAACCCGGGTAAAGGAGTTTGATCTTTGCGTGCAATGCATAAAGCACGGTACGAAAATATACGGTCGGCATCAATGATGTGTTGTAACAGTTCCTTCAACGACCATTTACCGTCAGCATAACGGTAAACTGCCTTTTCTGCGGGAATATTCTTGAAAAATTCGACAATTTGTACACTATACCTCTGCAGTGCTTCCGCTACAGTTTCAGTTTCCACTAACGAAATGTAATGCTCAAAATAGCTGGCATATTCACCAGGCAGGGGCTTAGCCATTAGCGCTTTACTTTAATATTTTTGAAAGATGATTTGGGCAACCTTTCGGCTTTGATGATTTCCCCCGCTTGTTCTTTTTTTTCAATAACCGGTCTCTCAGGTGTAACAAGCGTAGCAGCTAAGCGAACAGCGTTGTAGGCGTTTACCCATCCACCGGATGTACACAGATCGCGCATTGTTACCTTTTGGTTTTTTGCGCCTGGTTTATTTACCCAAATAGTGTCGCCACTATCTACCGAATTCTCAATAACATACTTTACCTGCGTGGCTGTAAGTGTTGGAAAATAGGACCGAATTAACCCCGCAACTCCTGCCACAACAGGGGAGGCCATACTTGTACCCTGCAGGTTGCCGTAAGTATTGCCACCGGTAACGGTAGAATAAATTTTTACGCCCGGTGCAAATACATCAACCGTTGTTTTGCCATAGTTGCTAAAATCCGCAATGTAAAGTCCTTTAATTTTAGGGTCGCTGCTGGCACCCACCGATATAAAGTTGGAAACTTTAGTGTTACAGCCTATCAAGTCTGGGCTGGGATAACTCTCTACCTGGTCGTTATCATCGGATTCGTTGCCGGCAGCGCGTACCAGCAAAACATCTTTCGTTTCAGCATATTTTACTGCTTCGTCCACCCACTTTTTCTCCGGCGAAAACCCTTTGCCAAAACTCATGTTGATCACCTTCGCTCCATTATCCACTGCGTATTTAATCGCCAAAGCAATGTCCTTATCATACTCATCACCATCGGGCACAGCCCTAATCGTCATGATCTTAACATTATCGGCAACACCATCCATACCCACATTGTTGTTGCGTTGCGCTGCAATAATGCCACTAACGTGTGTTCCATGTTTTGCATCGGGCCCCATCACATCGTTGTTACCATAAAAGCGATCGTTAATGTCGTAGTAATTGTCCCTGACTATTTCCTGCCGCTCGTTTTGTAGTGGGGATTCCTTTGCATCAAACGACCTTTTTTTATCGCTGATATACTCCTCTAATTGCGTTAAAATACTTTTATTGGTTTCATCGGCATCCATTTCAATGATCTTTACAAAGGTTAGGAAACCTATTTTAGCCTGTTGAACCTGCTGTATTTTTGTTTGTATTTTTTCAACATCTTCGGTAGTGTATTCTTCTTTACCCAACTCGTTCCGTAAAATTTTATCGTGCTTTTTCGCAGCTTTCGTTGCCATTTCCAAAAACATCAATTCAACCTGCGATTGTGGGTCGACCTGTAATTTTTTGCGTGCCTTTTTCCATACTTCATATTCCACCTTCTCTTCGTCTGATAATGCATCTTCATTAAAATTACTTTCGTACTTAGCTTTAAGGCGGTGGTATATCCTGCTTATTTCGTGCGGGGCTTTTGTAACACAGCGACCATCTTTCCCCCCCAAAAAATTCCACCCGAATATGTCATCTAAATAGCCATTTTTATCGTCGTCAATACCATTTCCTGGTATTTCTTTTGGATTACGCCAAAGTACATTTATCAAATCTTCGTGCATCGTATCAACACCTCCATCAATAACTGCAACAATCACCTGTTTGCTTTTTCGTCCCTTTAAAAAATCGTATGTATTTAGCAGGCTAATGCCGTGCAGGCTATCCTTTGCATAATTTAATAAATGCCAGCCTTTGGGAACATCTTTTTGATTGCCGCTGAAGAGGGGTGCAGCCTGCTGCGCAAAAACGCTCAGTGAAGTAAACAGAATGCCTGTAACGAAAGTCTTTTTCCCCCAATGCATAAGTAGTGTATAATTAATCGATGCTACAAATTTGCGGATACCATTTTACAAAATACACCCTAAAATTAAATTTAGGATAACATTAAAATGGTATACAAGTTAAAATGTGTGTTGTTTGTGAACAGATGAAAGGAGCTGTACAGGCTGAGAACGTAGGTGGGAACTTAAATTTTATTTAATGGCTTCCTAAAAATTGGCATCTCTTTTTTCTAAATCCCTTACAAATCAAACTTAATACCCTGTGCCAGTGGTAGTTTTGTTGAATAGTTAATGGTATTGGTTTGCCGGCGCATGTATATCCGCCAGGCATCGCTGCCGCTTTCCCTGCCACCGCCAGTTTCCTTTTCGCCGCCAAATGCACCACCTATTTCCGCACCGCTTGTTCCAATATTTACGTTGGCTATGCCGCAATCGCTACCGCTTACGGAAAGAAACTGTTCAGCCTCCCGCAAGTTCAACGTCATGATTGCCGAGGATAAACCTTGCGGTACTCCATTTTGCATATCAATCGCTTCCCGGAATTCGCGGTATTTTACGAGGTATAAAATAGGAGCAAAGGTTTCATGCTGTACAATATCCATATCATTGGTTACCTCGGCAATACAGGGTTTTACATAACAGCCGCTTTCGTATTTATCGCCTTCTAACAAACCTCC
>JANPIA010000081.1:0-1638 GCA_031424735.1 Segetibacter sp. | reverse complement strand
TTTCATGAAAGACGATACGCTTTGTTTTTACCGGGTCTAACCCCAGCACTTCGCATAAGTGCCAACTGATGGCTTCTCCTTCGCGGTCCTCATCCGTTGCCAGCCATACTTCTTTGCTGCGTTTGGCAATACTTTTTAATTCACTAACCACTTTTTGCTTTTCTTCCGGCACAATGTAACGGGGCTTATAGTTGTTGTGAATATCGATTCCCATGTCGTCTTTCTCAAGGTCACGAATATGCCCAAAACAACTTTTAACCTCGAAATCAGGTCCCAAAATCTTTTCGATTGTTTTGGCTTTGGCAGGGGACTCTACAATCAGCAAATTCTTCGCCATATCATTTTTTGGGGTCGGCGTTTATCCTTCCCGAACATGCAAGTATAATGCAAAATCAAATGAAAGAAGGGAGATTTCATTTAGGATTTTGCTAAATAAATTAGTGGCTTGCTATTTCAACAGGCTTTTATTGCCGGTTCTTAGGTTCACATTCTGTTTCGTTCCCTGACGTACTAAAGCAGTTATTTTTTCATTAGGTTTCCGAACATTTCGGCCAGTTTACCGGCCCATTCAGCATACTCTTTTGCAGAGGGATGCAACCCGTCTTCCGCAATAGATGCGGCATCGCTGGTTGCCCTTGCACTTTCTGTGATATCAACATAAGGGATTTTATATTGTATGCAAAGGGCCTTGCCGAGGTTGTTGTATTCATCTATCTCTTTGCTGATCTTAACAGTATCTTTTTCTTTTGCGAATGGCGTAACGCCATAGTCGGGAATGGAAAGAACAACTACATGGTCCCGTTTGTCTCCGGCCAGTTCAACAGCTTTTATCAGCAGGGCCTCAAATTGCTGCTTGTAGAAAATAAGATCCAGCTGGCGGTATTGATTATTGACACCAATCAGCAGGGATACAAAATCGTACCGGGCAGAAAATGTATAACCAGCGATACCTGCCTGCAGTTCTTCCGACGTCCATCCGGTTTTAGCAATAATCTCAGGTGCTGCCATATCATAGCCTTCTTTCCGCAGCATCTGCACAATTTGGTAAGGGAAACTTTCTTGCAGTAAAACGTCTTCGCCTATGGTGTAGGAATCGCCGAGGGCCAGGTAGGTATAAGGTTTATGCATATGGTCAATGTTATAGCTTCGTAAAGTTGTATAAGTACATGTTTAATCTATAGAAACTCCATGACGGTTTTTATCGTAGTGGCATCCTTGTAAATTCTGCGGTGGCCTAATCCATCTGAGATAACAAAACGAAAATTTCTGTAGTTCTTTTTGATTATAGACTCCACATCTTCGTAAGGTGTTTGTTCATCTTTTCTATCCTGCAAAAATAAAACCTGTGCTTTTATGTGTGCCGCTGCCCGGGCTACGGAGTACCACGACATTGGCTCACCATTGGCTTCTTCCACCAGTTGCTGAAATTCTTTTTTTACGTCATCATTCAGCCTGATGAATGAAAAAAACTGGTTCATAGCTGTGGTTGATTCGGTAGCCGGAGCAATCATTACAGCTTTCCAGCTTTCATCATGCGGCAATGATTCCAGTACAAAGCTCAGGGCAAGACCACCGAACGAATGTGAAATAAAACTGGTGATCGGTCCGTATGTTTTTATTATCTGCAGTACAAAATTT
>JANPIA010000080.1:0-4249 GCA_031424735.1 Segetibacter sp. | reverse complement strand
CCCACTGCTAAAAAGGCGACGAAGTTGTACGATCGTCTTCCGAAGAGCTTGTTCCGATAATTTTCGGAAATGACCTCAAACGCAGGATAAAGAGAGGTCTCAGACCTCATGCCTTTGCAATACATGTCCCGTACTGCGGGGAAGGCACCCATCAACGCTCCACTGTCCTTCACCACAGTATCACAAAAGCCCAATTCAAAAACCCCTTTCGCCAATAGGTAGTTTTATTGGAAAGTTGATTTTTCTTTGGTTACTTTCTTTTCATCAGGAAAAGAAAGTGACAACTGCTGAATGCATAATAACAACGCCTCATAGCACCACTACAGATGAACGTATCACATGTACGATGACGCAATAACTATTTCATAGCCGTATGCTTCAACCTAAGAATTACTATATGATTTCTGGTAACAGAATAAATAAGCATCTAGTGCTTAGTCACAAGTGTCTTTCTGAAACGGGAATGTTTAGAACTCTTAAAACCTATGTTAGGTTGCCTTTGAAGAAGCTGAACTTTTAAATTAAGTGAAGCCGAAAATTTTTCAAGTACATAATCCGACCATGTCTCTGAAAGGTAGGCAACAACTTCCCAAAAATCTTTTCGGGAAACCGCAGTCCATTTTACTTCTTTTTCCATTCCTCAAACTCTTGCATAAGTTGCTGGTGGCTAATAAAATTGCCCTGCTGATATTGTGCTTCTGATTCCATCACAAGGTTTTTATCCTCCGGTGTTAATTCATCCCACCAATCCTTAACGGAAGAAGACAAGAGCAATTGTTTCGCTTCTTCCAATAATATTTCATTATCACAACTATCGATTAATAGATGAAGTTCTTTTTTAGTGGTATCCATACTTTTCTTTTCTCAAATTTAATCATTCTTTCCATTGCATTCAAGGCTAATACTATATCACCAACAAAGCCCCATAGCAGCACAACAGATGAACCTACTGCGCCGCAATCTTCTGCCCAAGCCACAGCAGTACCAAGGCTTAATCAATTAACTACGACGGGAACGGGCTGTTATCGTTCCCGTCTTGATTTTTCTTTGGTTACTTTCTTTTGATCAAGCAAAAGAAAGTGACAAGTGCTGAATGCAGACTAACAACGCCAAATAGCAGCACTACAAATGAAAGTTGTAATTTTAGTTTTCAAACTTCCCTATGTCAAATTCATTACTAAACAGGATAACTATCAATGCCGAAATAGCTCATGGCAAACCTACCATCCGCAACAAAAGATATACGGTGGAAGGGATGCTGGAATACATGGCTGGTGGAGACAGCATTGATGACCTGCTGCAGGAGTTTCCCGATTTAGAGAAAGAAGATTTTCAGGCATGCCTGCAGTATGCTGTTTTAAACATGAAGCATAAATATGCCGAAATAAAAGCAGCATGAAGTTTTTATTAGATGCTCAACTACCACCTTCACTCAAACAATTTTTCATAGACAACGGCTACGATTGTATCCACACCATTGACCTGGAACAAGGCAATGACACTGCTGATAAAGTAATCAATAAACTATCTGTCACCGAACAAAGAATATTAATCACCAAAGACAGTGATTTTTACGACAGTTTTATAGTTAAAAAAGAGCCTTACAAACTAATAATGGTGAAGCTTGGCAATACTTCAAAGCAAGAACTCATTCAATTTTTTAAAGAACGTTTTCCAGAAATCATTGAACGAATAAAAGTTGAAAGCATGGTTCTTCTGCGTAAAGAGAATTAGCGAACAGCAAGCATTTTTTATCCATCAACGCTCCACTGCCCTTCACCACAGTACCACAAAAGCCCAATTGAAAAACCCCCGTCGCCAATAGGCAGTTTTATTTCCACTTACATAGCAGTTTCCACCTTCGGGATTTAAAATGAAAAATTATAAACATTCACTCATTATGAAATTGGATTACATCAGCTATCCGACCCCGAATTTTTGAGTGGCACACCTGATTTTAAAGGAACCAGGGTGCCCGTAAAAAACCTATTCGACTACCTTGAAGCCGTTATTAAGAATATGCCTAAAACATTTCTTCAATAATCAAAAACAATTATAAAAGCAACCTAACATAAATTTATTTAGGCATGTACATAAGAGCGTTAGGAATTCTGTCAAGTTTTTGGTTAAACCAGGCTAACGTTTCCACTCTTGCTCCTTTGTAAGGACTAGGGTCATTTATGTAAACTTTTCCCCCTTCAACCCCTGTCAATACAACAATATGTCCAACGCCATCCCATCTACCTGCACACCACAAAGGTCAATTGTTTCTTAAAAATGTTTCTAATTGTTGGGAGGTACTAGTCCCTATGGGGGTTTGAATACTTTTCAATCCTTCTGCCTGTGCTAATTTTATAAAATCATTGGGACGAATTCCTTTATTCGGAGCCCATTTATCCGGAAGCCCTAACCTTGGTCCTGCTACTCTAAAATATGCTACCATGCATGCGGAGGAATACCAGCATTCCATAGTTTCTTTTTGTAACGCCAGCGGAACATTCAATTTGACGCTCATAACAGTTAATTAAATGATTAAGCAATGTATTTAATGTAAAAAAAGTAATTGTTCTATTAAAAAAAAGAATTGTGTGAACTTTTTGTTGTCTGCCCTTGTTGATGTTCCCATAGCAACGCAGCAGCGCCGTTTCGCCTTTGCAGGTGTTGTCGTCAGCAGCGCCGTTTCATGGTGTTGTCACCTGCAGCCGCAGCGCAGGCATAGATGAGCAATGAACAAAAGCCCGACCACCTACGCTCATGTTGCTGGTGACAACACCAACGAGGGCATCGCTCAACCTTCATAATGACATAAAAACCGAAACTCATCCTCTCCAAATTCATAAAATTTGCAGTTGAATTTGTAATTGAGGCAAATGTTATTTCAACCGGTGGTCATTTTCGCGATGAAGAAATGCACCTTTGGACTTTTGACAACAGTGGAAAAGTGATACGCCTGAACCATTATACTGATACGGCAAAGCGTATTGCCGCCGCAAAGTTGCCCGCTGTGGTTTAATACCGTTCGTTAGCTCCTCCTCGTGGTTTACTTTGGTTTAACGCAGCAAAAATGTTTATTCCTATTATGCCGGTGAAGAACGCATTAGCCTTAAAATTTTGTCGCATTAGCCCCGCTATAAAGCCGCATATTCATCCCTTACCTACCAGCTTCCTAAACTATTTTTGAAAAAAATAAAACTATGAGAAAATTGAAACTGCAGGTTCAATTGTCGGTTGATGGCTATATAGCCGGTGTTAATGGTGAAATGGATTGGCTGGTGTGGGAATGGGATGATGCACTCAAAAGCTATGTGACCGAGTTAACAGAATCGACAGATTGCATTGTATTGGGTAGAAAACTTGCCGAGGGTTTCATTCCACATTGGGCGGCAAATCCATCTTTGGAAGGTGCTGTTTATATGAACAGTGCAAGCAAGGTAGTTTTTAGCAAAACGCTGCAAACCTCACCTTGGGAAAACACGTTTTTAGCCAAAGGAAATATTGTTGATGAAATAAACAACTTGAAAAATCAACCTGGTAAAGATATCATTGCTTATGGCGGTGCAACATTTGTATCATCACTGATTCAAAATAAATTGATAGATGAATTTCACCTATTCATTAACCCAGCTGCAATTGGAATGGGTTTGTCGATATTTAAAGAAGTTGACGGAAAACAAACAATGGCTTTGGTAAAAGCAACTTCATTCAAATGCGGAATTGTTGTGCTTCATTATGTTCCACAAGCCATTGCAAAACAGGATATTTGCCTTTTGTGACAATGCAAAAGCGCATTATGATTAGTCGCTGCCGCCACCACCATCCCCTCCACCACCATCGGAACCGCTATCGCTGCCACTGCCCGAATCGCTGCTATCCGAAGCATTGTCAAAATTATCGCCGGCACCACCGCCTCCAAAATCTCCTTCTCCAAAACCACCAAAATTTTGCACCGCCTGGTTAGGGTCAACCTCCGGCTGGTTTGTTGTTGTTGAATAATTGTTAGAACTGTAACTATCCCCAGCAACGTAGTTGTTGCCAACAGGATAATTTGAACCGCTATTATTGTTCTTCGCTTTTATCCAATTCAAATAAATTTTACGGAGCAGGTTCATCTGTTTATTTTGAAAACAAAATACGGCTAATAGTCCTATTGGATAATTTAAAAATTCCTTTTATCCATCCAGTCCGCATTGAGCCATAAATTGGTTGGTAAATACTTTACAAACTTTTGCACTCAATAATTTTTTACGGC
>JANPIA010000079.1:0-17524 GCA_031424735.1 Segetibacter sp. | reverse complement strand
AACTCCACATACCGGTTTTTAATTTTGCGTGCCCTGAACCAAACATACATGATTAAAAACAATGCTCCGCCGGCAACCAGTGTTACATAACCACCGTGTGGAAACTTATCGAGGTTGGCAATCAGGAACGATACTTCTATTGTAAGGTAAACGGCCAGAAAAAGGTAGATGAGTACCGGCAGTGCGCGATGGATGACGAGATAGTTTGCAAATAGTATGGTGGTAGCTATCATACACATGGTAATGGCCAAACCATAAGCCGCCTCCATGTTGGTTGCTTTTTGAAAATGAATTACGATTGCACAGCATCCAATAAAAAGCAGTGTATTTATTCCGGGTACATACAATTGGCCCCGCGCCTCCGATGGATACTTGATCTTCATTTTTGGCCACAGGTTCAGTCGAATGGCTTCACTAATTAAAGTAAAGGAGCCGCTAATTAAAGCCTGGCTTGCAATAATGGCGGCGCTGGTAGCAATGATGATTCCCACAATCACAAACCATCCGGGCATTATTCCATAAAAAGGATTGAAGCCACCTGTCAACATCTCATCTGTAATAAGCTTGCCTTTATGGTTGCCTAATAGCCAGGCGCACTGCCCCAGGTAGTTGATGAGCAGGGAGGTTTTTACGAATATCCACGAAACCCGGATATTACTTTTACCACAATGGCCAAGATCAGAGTAAAGCGCCTCGGCCCCGGTTGTGCAAAGGAACACCGCGCCTAATATCCAAAAGCCCTGCGGATAGGTTGTTAACAGGTTAATTCCGTAGTAGGGATTAAGTGCTTTAAAAACACTCAAATAATCCATTATATGTGAAGCCCCTAAAACTGCCAGCATTAAAAACCACAACGTCATAATGGGTCCAAAAAACTTACCGATGGAAGCTGTTCCAAACTGCTGCAAAAAAAACAGCCCCGCAATAATGCCGAGCACAATACCCACAATGGTAATATCCGATATCGATTTAAAAGCCTCAATATTCCGCAGGCCCTCAATAGCGGAAGTTACTGAAATGGGTGGGGTGATCATTCCATCGGCAAGCAATGCTGCACCACCAATCATTGCTGTAAACACCAGCCATTTTCGCCGCCTTCGCACCAGCGCGAATAAGGAAAATATTCCACCTTCACCGCGGTTATCGGCTTGCAAAGTGAGTATTACATATTTAATGGTGGTTTGCAGTGTAAGCGTCCAGATAATACAAGATAAAGCCCCTAAAACAAGCTTATCAGACACTACCCTGTCTTTTAAAATAGCATTCATTACGTAAAGAGGAGAAGTACCTATATCGCCGTAAATGATACCTAAAGCAATTAAAAAACCTGCTGCTGTAACCCTGCTATTGGAATGGGAACTCATGTTTGTTAAACTTGCCTGACTAATGATGGAGGTGGCACAAAGGTATATGCAAATGGATGGTAAATAAAAACCTCTTTTTTACTTCATTTTCTAACTTCATTACCTTGAACCGCTATTAAAACCCGGCTATGAAATATGTTTTTTGGATATTGATTGCGGCCTTCGCCGTAGCCTGTAAGCGGCAAACTTATAAAAACCCTCACATCGAAATACAAACCCGTTTGGGCGATTTTGAAGTTGAACTGTTTCCTGACCAGGCACCCAAAACGGTAGCCGCTTTTTTAAACAATATAGATTCAGGCTTGTACAACAATACTTCATTTTACCGGGTGCTTAGCAGAGACAATCAACCCATTGATGCGGAGAAAACGGAATTCATCCAGGGCGGGGTTTGGAAAAAACATTATAAACGGGCAGAAGCCCTCAAAGGCATTCCGCACGAGCGTACAGCGCAAACAAAAATCCTTCATAAAGATGGGGTAATATCCATGGCAAGGCTGGAGCCAGGCACAGCTACCTCCGAGTTTTTTATTTGTATTGGCGATCAGCCGGGGCTTGATTATGGTGGCAGCAACAATGCAGATAAGCAAGGCTACGCCGCATTTGGCAGGGTGGTAAGGGGTATGGATATCGTACGCCAAATACACCGGCAACGGGAGTACGAACAATCGTTTGATCCACCGGTTGATATTTTTGATATTGTAAGATTGTAAGTGAAGTAGTTTATCATCTTTACAATAACATACATGATACCTACATCAAATTAAATCCAAACATTTTTCGTATCTCTATTATTCTATTCACCATTTAAAAATTCAAGCTATGGTTAAGTATGCATTATTAGCCCGTGTTGAGGCAAAAGCCGGTAAAGAAAACGATGTGGAAAATTTTTTAAAAAGCGCTCTCCCGTTAGCGGAAGAGGAAAAAGAAACCATCTCGTGGTATGCGCTTCGTATTGGGCCTTCTACCTTTGGCATCTTCGATACATTTGAGGCTGAAGAGGGCCGCGAAGCACATTTAAAAGGAAAGATCGCAGCGGCATTAATGGAGCATGCCGGTGAATTACTATCTGCCCCTCCGGTAATTGAAAAAGTTGAATTGCTTGCTGTGAAAAATTAAGGGCAACAAAATTTTACCACATAGTATTATAAAGAACAATAGAGGCACATCGTTTAGGTGCAACTCAAGTGTTGCTCTATCATGCTATGTGGTATACAACCCGGTTGCTTTACAAATTGCCCGGATTTTTCCAACCTTTCTCCAATCGCTCAAGAGTACCTTGTACACGCTTTAACCTTGTTTCCTCTCTTTTGGCAGTAACAATCCACTCAACATATTCCTTTCTATGACTATAGGCGAGTGAGCGAAAAATTTCTCCCAGTCTTTTATTTCTTTTCAACGCTTCAGCAAGATCACCAGGCATGGTGACAATCTTTTTTACTGGGTCTATATAACTCAATATCTCACGCACTTTTGGCTGGACTTCTTTCTTTTTATCAGCAGCGGTTTTTAAGCGAAATCCAAATGCCGACCAGGTATTGTTGAAAGATATGAGGTTGATCCATTGCATTTGCGGGTGAAGTAAAAGTTCATCCCAACCTTTATCGCGAGTTAAATCGGTCTGTAATTTTGAGGTTCCTTTTGGATAATAAACCCAGCAAACAACCTCACCTGTAACAAGCCTGATTATTTTCTTCACCTCGCTATCGAGCTGGGCTTTATTTAAAACAAACCAGTGCACCTGGTCAAATTTTTTTGCAGTTGCTGAAATATAAACTTCACCAGGCAATGGGCTGATCGCCTCCCTGAAATCTTTTGGTGCATTTACCATCAGTATCGTCATGCCGTCTTTGATTCTCAGTTTTTGTGCTACACTGTTGGCCATATAATTCTATTTTAAAACAAATTAAAAATTACAAACCGGGTTGCATAGCAAACAATAAAAAACCCTGCCGTGCAGGGTTAAAAGTAGTTGAGCAGGCGCAAGCACTAATTAGTTTTAACAAGCGGGGCAATTATGTACATGCCCATAATGCAGGTGATTTCAAAATCTTTCATAGTATCGGGTTTTAATGTTTCTGAATAAACGTTGCTGCAATTTCAATTCGTATATTTTTAAAAAGTTTTAGTAGTTCCTACTACATAAAAAAAATTACTACCTGGCACGATGGCGTTTTCCAGGGTTTCGCAGAGATGTACTTTTTTTACTAAATCCAGGCAAAAAGGGTTTGGCAGCATATTGCAAATTGCCTTTAATAAAGTTGAATTGCCGCTGGTACACATTCATCCTTTTTTTAACAACGCACTTCAAGTGTTGTAGAATACACCATTGTATTTTTCCGCCTAACAACGCCACCTGCAATGAGAAAAATATTATTCAGCTGCCTGTTGGCAATTTGCACAATAGCAACATTTGCGCAATCACAAGGCAGGCAGGTTGCCGCGGTCCGTACCAATACCCCCATAAAAATTGATGGCGAAGTAAACGACGATGCCTGGAAAAATTCTCCCTCGGTAACCTCGTTTACCGAATGGAGGCCGTCTTTCAAAAACGCAGAGTCCAGCCAAACAAAAACCGACATGTACATATTGTATGATGATGCCGGTATTTATGTTGGGGGAATTTGCAGGGAAACAGGCCGAGACAGTATATCAACCGAACTTGTTGGCAGGGATGTTATTGGTGTGAACGATTTTGTAGGGGTGATGTTTGATACTTACCTGGATGAGATCAATGGTTTCGGTTTTTATGTAACTGCCCTGGGCGAGCAGTACGATGCAAAATATTCGCTTGGTAACGAGGATGGAAGCTGGAACAGCGTGTGGCAAAGCGCTACTAAAATAAACCACAATGGCTGGACTTTTGAGATGCTTATACCCTACTCCGCTATTCGCTTTAGTAAAGAAAAAATACAAACCTGGGGCATCAATTTTATACGCAAAAGAAATAAGGCAGGTAAACAATTTGTATGGAACCCCATTGACCCCAACAAGTTTGGTTTATTAAACCAGGCGGGCACCTTTACAAACATCGAGAATATAAAATCTCCTATCCGCCTGTCGTTCTCTCCCTACCTCGCAACCTACATAGACCACAATGCCAATGCTACCAGCAACAAATGGAAAAGCTCCGTAAATGGTGGTATGGATGTTAAGTATGGCATCAGCAAAGCATTCACGCTCGATATGACTTTGATACCCGATTTTGGCCAGGTACAAAGTGATAACCTTGTTTTAAACCTCTCGCCGTTTGAAGTGAAATACAATGAGAACAGAACTTTTTTCAACGAAGGAACGGAGCTTTTCAATAAAGGCAACCTGTTTTACAGCAGGCGAATTGGCGGGCAGCCTCTTCACTATTACGATTTCAAAGCTAAGCTTGACCCAACAGAATACGTTGTAAAAAATCCTACGGAAACTAAACTGTTGAACGCTACAAAAATAAGTGGCAGAACCGCCGGAGGGCTGGGCATCGGCATTTTTAATGCAATAACAAAACCTCAGTACGCCGTGGTTCAGGGAAAGGAGGAACGGGAAATTGAGACCAACCCGCTTACAAACTACAGCGTGATCGTGTTCGATCAAACACTAAAGAACAACTCGAGTGTTACGCTGGTAAATACCAACGTTATGCGCAGCGGTAATGATTACGATGCAAATGTTACCGCGGCTTTATGGGATGTGTATGATAAAAAAATAGATTGGAATTTTTGGGGGAAGCTTGGTAGCAGCCAGCTATCAGGATATAAAGCGCCGGGCAAAACGTTCGGTGGTTATACCTACAATTTAAACATCGGCAAATTTAAAGGACCTTTCAATTTTTCTGCTTACCGAAACCTTGTTGATAACAAATACCAGCAAAACGACCTGGGGTATTTTACCAATAACAATTATATAGAATACGGCTTTTGGACTGGCTATAAAATCACCAGGCCAAAAAGCTTTTACAACAATCTTTTTTTTAATGCCAGCGGTAATTTTACACAGCGATTTATACCAAGGGCCTATCAATCGCTTTTTGTAAATGCCAACATAAACGGGCAGCTAAAAAACTTATGGAATGTTGGCATCATAACTAATATGAGGGCACAGCAAAACGACTTTTATGAGCCTCGCACTGCCGGCAAAGTTTTTAAAAATCCATCGTCGTGGATGAAGGGGTTTTGGTTTGGAACCAACAGGGCAAAAAAATATTCCGCCGGGGTCGACCTGTACTGGCTCACCTCATCTAAATACAATGCCAGCGGATTAGACCTATCGTTACGAAACCAGTATCGCTTTAACGATAAGCTCACCATCAGCATGAATAACCTGCTTGGGTTTTCAAAAAACAACGCAGGTTATGCCTTCGTAAGTAACGATCGCGACAGTATTATTTTCGGTTTAAGAAACCGCCATACGGTGGAAAATATTTTTAACGTGAAGTATAATTTCAACAATAAAATGGGACTTACATTGCGTGCCCGGCATTACTGGAGCAAAGTAGCATACAGAAGCTTTTTTAAGTTGTTGAATGATGGTGAATTGGAGCCGGTAGCCTCCGTAAATAAAAGCGCCGATAACAACGTGAATTACTTTAATGTTGACATGGTGTACACCTGGCAGTTTGCACAAGGCAGCTTCATAAATATTGCCTTTAAATCGGCTGCAAATGTTTTCAACCAAAATGTAACCGACAGTTATTATCAGAACCTTAGCAATACCGTTGGCACGCCCCAGCAAAACAGTTTCTCAGTAAAAATTATCTATTACCTGGACTACCTAACATTGAAAAATAAAGGTTAGGAGTTTTTAATCAAGCAATATAATTGCTATAGGCATTGCTGCCACAATTACTTCACGCTTAATGTTACACTCACCACAAAATTTAAAGGCTTTGTTGTGATCCTTCGTGCCCTACCATACAAGTTATAGTTCAGCTCATTGCCACTAAAATAGCTGATCAAATCCGGGTTATTGGTTTGCGCAGAGGTTGATGAATTGGAGAACGTATCGGGAAATGAAAACGTTGCAATTTCTGACTGCGTTGTATTTGTATTAGATGACAGGCTAACCCTGGCGCTTTCAAAATTTGCAAGGTTGTTAGCTGCATCAGCATTGGTTATGTTGATGACCATCTGCTTTACTTTTATACTGCTTAGCGACGATAAACCAAACACTCCGCCTGTATTGGCCCTGATGGTGCTGTCTAAATTGATCCTGGAAGAAATACTTCCCAGCGAGGCTTCACCTGAAATGACTATGGGGATTGCCGGAACAGTAAATTGAAAGGAGGGGACATTAACATCAATGGGGGAAAATATCTGGTCTTTAATTTCCTGTAGCTTTTTGCAGGAAGAGGCTAAATATGCGATAAATGCCAGTGCTAAAAAAATGCGGGTCTTTTTCATAGATAGTGAAATTGGTTATTTAAAATACTGGTTCAATTATTATACCACAAGGGAATATTTTTGAGCGAACCGGCAATATACCCATCGTGTGGTATTGAATAAACGGGAAGGAACTTTCAATTTCAACCTTCATAAAAAACTTAGCTATGAAGAAGATAATTGCGTTGTTAGTACTGGCGGCGTGGAGCGATGCTGCATTTGCACAGGCAACAAAAGCCAAAACAAAAACCCCATCTGCAAAAGCGAGCGCAAAAAAAACAACGGCAACCAAGCCAAAAATTGCAAAACAGAATCCCTGCCCCAGCCTGGTGGTTGATATAGATGCAGGCACCATCAACGAACTAACGCCGGAAGCTACAATGGACGAAATAAAACAAACACTGCCATGCTTTACCGGCGACACACCTGAAGGTTCAGACTTTAATTGCGGTGGTGGGGTTTTCTATCTTAGTAAAGATGTTTTCTTTTACATCAACCTCGACGCAATAGAAATACGCAAAAAATATACAGGGAAGTTTGTAAAAGGGGGCGAGGAAGTAAGGTTGCTCGGCATAGGTAAAGAAGCTTTGTATGAATTAATGGGCGAGCCCGATGAAGATTCAGAAACAGATGGAGACAACATGGTTAACATCTATACAACTTCAAGTGGCAGCATACGGGTAGTGGTTGCTAATGGAAAGGTGGCGGAAGTTTCGCTTCACGCACAGGAACCGGATATGATTGAAGTTTGCGAATAATTAATAAACTGCCTGCGTGATGTCCTGGTCTTTTATTATCCACGCATCCTTCAATTGCCTCGTAGCATCTGCATGCTGCAACTTTTTCTGTTGTACTTTATAAACTGTTACCAGCCCGGTAAGCGACCAGCCATTGTGGGGATTGATAACAAGGTCTTTCTTAAACACTTCTTCCGCCAACTGGTATTTTTTTGCTTTCAACAAAGCACTGCCAAGGTATTGACGCGGAGGCAACAACCAATCCCGCGGCTCGTTGTAAATAAGTTTATCCTCTTCTACCACCGCCTGCTGAAAATTAATGATGGCGGCATTGAAGTCCTTTTGTTGAACATGTATGGTTCCTGCCAGAATCTTTTCAGCTATCACACCTGCATCGTAACCAGAATTAAAAGGCACCAATGGTTCTTTTAGCAACGGGTTTTGCAAGTTCCTTTTAAGCAAGGCCAACTCCGTAGTGGCTAACGCAACCTGTTGCTTATTTGCATAAGCCATACCCTTGGCAAAATGGTGCACTAGCGAACTGAAGGCAAGGCTATCGTTTGTAGACGTTTTCAAAATATCATCCCATTTGCCGAATCGCACTTGTGTAAACAGCGGGCTTTCATACAGGTATTGAACATAGTTGGCAAGTGGTCCCGGAACCGTAAGGTAAAAAGCAGGGATCGCCTGCTGTAACTGCATAGCTGTTTTAAACGATACTTCATAATTACCGGCCATCTGTGCACAGTTCATTTTCATATGCAGGTTGTGCAGGCTGTATAAAGCAATGTTCTCATTGGTAGCCGGAAAAAAATTGAGGTATTTGTTGTAACCGTCCAGCGCTTTATCGTTCACCGTTATTCCTTTGTTGTAATAGCCGGTACGTATGTAAATGTGCGATGGCATATGGGTGATGTGCGAAACATCAGGCATTAAATGTTGTAGCAGATCTGCGCTCTTTAAAGCCCGTTCCGGTTTTGCAGATGCTTCCAGTGCATGGATATAATAATGGTTTGCACCGGGGTGTTTCGGTTGAAGTTGAAGCGTGTGCTCAATCACCTTTACAATCTCGGATGTCCATGCTTTCGCTTTAAATGTATGATCATACAAGTCCCACGGATGCAGTAACATCAGGGCATCCGCATACAGCGCACCTACATTGGCATTGCTTTTATTACCAGCATATACCTTTGCCATTTCCTCTTTATACAATTCGTTTAATCGCGACTGGCTTTTTGCCGTATCCGGCGAGTACCGGCTATACATAGCATCAATCAACGCCTTTTCAACACTACTGTTTGTTAAAGAAAGTTCCTTTCCCTTTACTGCCGATGGATAGGCTTCGGAGGGGCGCTGGTAACCAAAGTCGTTAATATTAGGTCCGTAGGCCAAAGCCTTTCCCCAGTAAGCCATTGCGCACATGGCATCGAAACGTGTTGCCTTATCAAATGAAGCTCTCGCCTCGATGATATGAAACGCATAATACATGTTGATGCCCTGGTTAAAATAAAATTGTGCGCTGTCTGACCTGGTGGTGATCTTCCATTGATAATTTCCCCAGCCGGTTAATGCCGGAATAGATTCATCTTCCGAAGGAGTATAAAGAGGAGAACATTTTATACTGAAGGTTTGCTGGTACCGGTAAGCAGCACGAACGGTTGCGGAAGATAGGGTAGATGTTTTGTTGTTTTGGTTGATAGCCGCCGCAGTTATAAAGGATGCCGCGGTAAGAATAAGCAGGTAATGTATTTTCATCGTTGCATTTTATAAGGTGCTTACAAAATACAAACGATCGGTTAAATTTTTTCAGGAACTAAAAATGGGTGGATGTGATATTACGGATAAGAACAATGGTGAGGATAAGTAAGATAAAAAGGATGCTGAGCGTGTTCTGTGTCTTTTTCACCTTTGCGCTTTGCGTGCAATCGCTGTAATCAATTTCTTTTTGCGGAAAAAATAGCAGGTGTTGAACTTTCCATTCTCCGGTTTTATAACGAAGGAAGATGCTGTATTTTAAAAGCAGTATCACTTTCAACAGCATCAGGCTAAAAGCCTGTGTTTTAAAAAGCAGGAGGTATAATGATTCTGTCATTTGGTAGATATTGGAGACCTAATAACGACAATATCTACGGAATATTTTACAACAAAAGTCTGCCGCTACCTTCTTACGCTGTAATATGGCATCCCTTTAACAAGGTTTACAAAAAATCCAGCCTTTATCAGCATTCAAAAAATAGTTGGGACACCTTCATCTTTCACTAAAAACGAATTTGATTTCTGCAAGTGCCGTTGGTCGGCGACCACTACTGTTCGGAAGAAATGTTGATTATTTTGAAAGAGAGATCAAGATTTAAACATTCAGCCATCATAAGTGTATGGTGTATTGCTTTGGTGAATGAAAATTGAAAACTTGCTTTCGTTTATCCCTGATAATCTGGTGGCTGAACTTGCTATTGAAACAGGGGTAGATCATTATGCTAAAAAGTTACAGGGTGAGGTTGTGTTTAAGCTTCTGTTGTATTGCATCATTACTCATAAGAACAATAGCCTCCGTACAATGGAATCAGCATACGAAAAAGCTGCTTTCCAGCTTCTCAATCAACGTTATACCCAGGGAAGTATTCGGTTTAGTTCCATTAGTGAGCGGCTTGCTACGATTGAGTTGAAGTTTTTTGAACATCCTCTTTAAAAATTATAAGTGACAGCTGGGGTTACTTACAAAACTCCAATCAACAACAAACAAAATATCCTGTAAGGCGAATAGAAGCCTTGCGCCTCGATGATTCTGAACCTGTTATTTTTATTACTAACATTGACCATATTAGTGCGGTTGAAATAACAGAGATTTATAAAAGACGATGGGATATAGAAGTATTCTTCAAGTTCATTAAACAACTATTAAACTTTAGCCATCTGGTAAGCCGCAACGAAAATGGTATAAAGGTGATATTGTATGTTACCATGATTGCAGCTATTTTATTATTAGAATACAAAAAGCTGAATAAATTGCCCGGATATAAAATTGCCAGGCAAAAATTTGAACAAGTTTTAGAGCTATCAATTATAAAACACCTGATCGTAATATGCGGTGGCAACCCTGAACTTCTAAAAAGTATCATTAAATACAATAGCTCTTAAAATTCTTCCGAACAGTTATAGTCGCTGACCAGCAACTATCTTATTCTACCTAGAAACTACAGAAACGTTTTTAAACAGTTCAGCCGTCGAGCTGATTTTATCTGTAACTTTCTTTCATAATTGGTTAATGCATATGGATAAAGTAAACGACACTTCCCAACCTTTGTGTAAAGCAAAAAACGAGTCGCGGCGGGATTTTTTAAAGCAATCATCGCTGCTAACCGCATTGGCTTTAACCCCTGCTGCTATTTTAAAGGCTGGTGAAAACAACGAAGAAATCGCCTCGGCGTTTGAAAAGGTTCCACTCAAGCTTACTGTTAACGGCTTTGAACACAGTTTGTCTGTTGAACCACGCATAACCCTCCTCGACCTGCTTCGCGAACAGCTTGAACTGACTGGTACAAAGAAGGGTTGCGATTACGGGCAATGTGGTGCCTGTACGGTTCACGTAAATGGCCGGCGCATCAACAGTTGTTTAACCCTGGCTGTTATGCAAAATGGCAAAAGCATCACTACCATTGAAGGGCTTGCAAAAGGCGACCAATTACACCCTATGCAGGAAGCATTCATCAAACACGATGGCTTTCAGTGCGGGTATTGTACACCAGGGCAAATCATGTCGGCGGTTGCCTGTATAAGCGAAGGACACGCCAACACACCTGCTGAAATACGGGAGTTTATGAGTGGCAACATTTGCCGCTGCGGCGCTTATCCAAACATTGTTGATGCGATCACAGAAGTTAAAAAGGGAGGTAAAATATGATCCAGTTTCAATACATACGACCCTCCAAAACCAAAGCGGCAATTGATGCTTTGCTAAAAGACAAGACCTCGCAATTTATAGCCGGTGGCACCAACCTGGTAGACCTGATGAAGCGTGGCGTTACTGCACCGGAAAAATTAATTGACATTAACCAGCTTCCACTAAAGGAGATCACGTTTTCAAATAATAAACTGTCCATTGGTGCACTTGCATTAAACAGCGATGTATCGGAAAATGCATTGGTAGTAAAACATTTTCCATTGCTGTCGCTCGCTTTAAAAGCTGGCGCTTCGCCGCAGTTGCGAAACATGGCAACCGTTGGTGGCAACATGCTGCAACGTACCAGGTGCCCCTATTTTTACGATACCACACTCCCTTGTAATAAACGGCAACCCGGCAGTGGTTGTGGCGCATTAAAAGGCTACAACAGGATGCACGCAATTTTTGGTGCAAGCGACCAATGTATTGCGGTTCACCCAAGCGATATGTGCGTTGCATTGGCTGCACTGGAAGCAACCGTTTTGGTAAGCGGCGCGAAAGGCAACAGGCGTATCCCGTTTGTAAATTTTCATCGCCTGCCAGGCGAACAACCACAAAAAGATAATGTGCTGGAACGGGGAGATTTAATAACGGGGGTAGAAGTTCCAAAGAATAATTTCAATCATGTTCATTATTTAAAAGTTCGGGACAGAACCTCGTATGCTTTTGCTTTAATTTCCGTAGCGGTTGCTTTAGATGTACAAGGCACTACCATTAAAACGGCGCGCCTCGCCATGGGCGGTGTCGCGCATAAACCCTGGCGGTTAACTGAGGTTGAAAAATGGCTTGCAGGAAAAACGGTTAATGAAGAAACCTTTAAACAGGCGGCAACATTAGCTATGCAAGGCGCCAAAGCATTTGAACACAACAAGTTTAAAATAATCCTCGGCGGCAACAGTATCGTGCAGGCTTTAAAAACGGCAACCGAAAGTTAAAGGCTTACTCTATGCTACTCATTGTCGCCCTGCCTCTGTGGTTCAATTTTTTTACGGAGTACACAAAGTTGGATTGTTGGGTTGTGTTTTTATAATTCGCATAAGGTTATCACTAATGAGGAATAAAAAACCTTTTAAAAAATCGAAAATCATCTTTACAACAAAAGCTTCGCATGAATGATGAATGGAAAATTATTGCCGAAGCCACAGTTGTATAAAATTCAAATCAGGGAACAACACAGGGAATTGGCTGTTATAATTCCCTGCTTGAATTTTCTTTGTTTTTTTCTTTGTTTCAAGACAAAGAAAGAAAAAGCTAAAAGTTTGAAAACAATGATTTGTTTAAGCGACTCTAAAAGTTTGAAAATTTCAAGTCTCAAACGGCAACAAAAAAGTTTACTTCACAACACATTTCTATATGGGAAAATATAATTCTGGTTTTGCAGAAAATGACAGCATGGACCGTGTGGACGGCAGGATGAAAGTTACCGGCGCTGCCAAATATGCCGCCGAACATTCCGTTCCGAAAACAACTTATGGTGTATTGGTTGGCAGTACTATACCCAAAGGAAAAATTACCGGCATGGATACCAAAAAAGCGGAAGGCGCTCCCGGTGTACTTGCTGTTATCACTCATATGAATTCTCCTAAAGTACCCGGCTATCAAACTGCCGCCAACCCGGCAAAAGGTCCTACACTTGGGCAGCCGCTGCGTGTGCTTTATAATGAAACTATTTTCTTTCACGGGCAACCAATTGCTTTAGTAGTTGCCGATAGTTTTGAGCGGGCAACCTATGCAGCATCATTGGTAAAAGCTACGTATCAAAAAGAAGATCACCGCACCGATGTGGGTACCAATCTTTCTGCTGCCGTTTCGCCATCCAACGCGGGTCGCGCATTATACAAACGTGGTGAAGCAGACGCTTATAAAAATGCGGAAGTAAGCATTGAAGCCGAATATATATTGCCAAGGGAAGTGCATCACCCCATGGAATTGCACAGCATAATTGCTATATGGGATGGCGATGATAAAGTAACGGTGTACGATAAAACGCAGGGCGTAAAATCAACACAAAGAAGTATTATGGATGCGTTTAAACTTACGGAAGCAAACGTACAGGTAAATGCACCTTTTGTAGGTGGCGGCTTTGGTAGTGCATTGCGCACATGGCCGCACGAAATTGCAGCGCTCATCGGCGCCAAAGTAGTGAAGCGTCCCGTAAAGCTGGTGCTTACCCGCGAGCAGATGTTTAGCCTGGTAGGTTATCGTCCGCACACAGTGCAAAAAGTTGGACTCGGTGCAACAAAAGATGGCAAGCTTACCGGCTTAACCCACGAGGCAATTGCTGAAACTTCTATGTACGAAGAGTTCACGGAAGGCACGGTGAATATGTCGAAATTTTTATACGCCTGTCCCAATGTAAACACAACTTATAAAATTCTTCCGCTGGATGTAAGTACGCCCACATGGATGCGCGGACCAGGCGAAGCTACCGGTGCCTGGGCGTTGGAGTCTGCTATTGACGAACTGGCTTATAAACTAAATATGGACCCGTTGGAATTGCGCCGCCGCAATTATGCAGAAACAGACCCGGAACGCAACCTCCCATTCTCCAGTAAATTTTTAAAAGATTGCTACGATATAGGCGCTGAAAAAATTGGATGGAATAAACGGAACCCGGCACCGCGGTCGATGAAAGACGGTGAATGGCTGGTGGGTTATGGCATGAGTACCGGAACATTTGGCGCCGGCAGAGGCAGGGCATCCGTAAGTGCCCGGTTGTTACAAAATGGAACGTTGCTGCTGCAAAGCGCCGTAGCCGATAGCGGCCCCGGCACAGCAACCGCAATGACGATTATTGCGGCGGAATTATTAGGCATGCCAAACAATAAAATAATTTTTGAATTAGGCGACTCCTCTCTCCCACCCGGGCCAACACAAGGTGGCTCCACCACCACCTCAACGCTCGGCTCTGCGGTGCATGAAGTGTGTAAAGCTTTACAAAAAAAACTCGCTGAACTTGCCACTAAAGATGGGGCAACATTTGCCAATGCAAAGCAGGAAGAACTTACTTTTAAAAACAGCGCAGTCGCAAAAAACAGCACTTCAATTTCGTATAGTGACTTACTCAAACAAAACAATCTTCCCGACCTGTTCATTACCCAATCATCTATGAGTGGGGCAGAGCGGCAGCAATATTCTTTTTATTCATTTTCTGTACACTTTACCGAAGTACGGGTACATCCATTAACGGGTGTGGTGCGTGTTCACCGCGTAATTTCAGTTGCCGATGCAGGCAAGATCGTTAGTGAAAAAACAGCAGCGAGTCAATCCATTGGTGGTGTTGTTGGCGGCATTGGAATGGCGCTGATGGAGGAAGGTGTTTTTGATCATCGCTACGGCCGTTACATCAATAGTAATTTCGCCGATTACCACGTACCGGTACATGCCGACGTACCGCATATAGAAGCTATATTCATTAACAAACCTGACCCATACATTAACCCCATGGGTTCCAAAGGACTTGGTGAAATTGCACTCATCGGTTTTGCTGCATCCGTTGCCAACGCTGTGTTTCATGCCACCGGCAAACGAGTACGCGAACTGCCTATTACGCCGGATAAGTTGATATAAATCTCGTTGTTTTAGATTTGAACCACAGCGACAGGGAGGCACGGAGTAACATAGAGGAAAGCTCCATGAACCTCCGTGTCGCAGTGCCTTTGTGGTTCAAAAAAATAGTCCCATATTTCTCCTTTAATTCGTCATGCTGGATGTTTGATATTTTTTTCTTGTGCAACAAATTCGACGGCAAATAGCATTTATCAAAATGCCTCTTTCTCTCAAGATCCATGTTTAAAAAAACATTAAAATATATTTTAATTATTAAATTGTTTAATTACTTTAGTGCTCCCCCAGCGAATATTTAAACTCTCTCCTCTTAATCCATTATGCTGAAATTCCGCTTATTAATCCTTTCTGTAAGGAACCATAATTACCTATTTCCTTAACCAAAAACCTAACGATTATGAGAAAAAATCTTCTCTGGAAGCACTTGCTTGCTTCGGTATTTATTCTCTTTTTAAATGGATTTACACAAGTACATTCGCAAGAAAACTATGTTCTTGGTCCTTTAGATGGACAGAACGGATGGAACGGAGGTAATCCTTGCGGAACCTTTGTAAATTCAGGCCCTGGAGATGCCGATGTGGTAAATACAATTACTCACACTGGTTGCCAATCGTGGTATTATAAGCACGGCTATGGAAGTCCCGGTTGCGGAACACCATTTAGTCCAGTTGTTGCATCAGTTGGCGCACTTGAATACGGTACTCAAGGTAACCAGTCAGATATAAAACTTTCTTTTAAGCCCGCAGTCCTAAATGATAATACTAGGATCAACATTTATGAAGGCTCGGTAAATCGGGATGATAGAACGGGGGCAAATGTTTATATACAAAATTTACCTGGGGGGGTAGTGGAATTGTATATGTTTGATTATAATTTTAATGTCATATCGTTGGGTACTTATTCCGGAGCTGTATGGAATACTGTTCAAATGATTACGGATTATCCTCCTACTAATCCATCTGACCCTAATACCTGGGGTAGAACAAAATATTATGTAAACGGAACTTTTGTGGGAGAGTACACAACCTGGCCGCATTGGTATCGTAATAATCTTGCACAACCCTATGCACCTGGTTCCAGTATTAAATTTGCAACCAATTCACCTAGTGGCGATGTTAGTACATCTGGATTCTATATTGACGATGTGAGTATGATTGTAAATAATACGGTTAGCAATTCAACAATTGCAACATTTAAGACCAGTTTTGAAGCAAATGACAACGATGGGGATGGTTTTGGAGGAACTTGCGATAATTGCCCAGTAACCTTCAATCCTGATCAACTCGATACCGACGGTGACGGGCAAGGCGATGTATGTGACAATGATGATGACAACGACGGCATACCCGATGCGTCTGATAATTGTCCGTTGCTTCCGGGTATTGGCGCTACGACACTTGCATACAATGGAACGGATGCTGATGGTAGCCAACAATTTGAGGAAAGATTGGGAATGGAATTTACGGCAACACAACCTGTACTGATCACTCATCTTGGCGCTTACGACGATGATCAAAACGGTTTGTCAAGACCTATTACAGTAGGAATTGTTCGCAATTCTGATGGCGCTACCGTGGTTGGACCTATTACTATAAGCGGTATGATGGGTACGTTGGAGGCATTACACAGAATTGTATCAATACCAGCCATCACCTTGCCTGCAGGGCAATATACAATAGTTGCCATAGGCTATGGTCCAGGTGAATCAAATGGCAACTCAAATGCCGGAGATGCGGGCACTCTCACAAACCCTGGTGCAGGTCAACTAACATTTGATGGAGCAAGCTACGGCGGATCGGGTTTTGGAAGACCAACCACTCCCTTCGCGGTTCCAAATGTTTTCCATGCTGGCACATTCAAGTTTACAGCGCCTGCCAGCAATTTCCCAGACAATGATAACGATCTCATCGGTGACCCATGCGATCCAGACGATGACAACGATGGAACTCCGGACTTGACGGATTGTGCTCCGTTTGATGCAAGTGTAAGTTCTCCACAAACCTATTATCGTGATGCCGATAATGATACTTATGGTGATCCGAACAATACCAGTGTAGTGTGTTCGTCAACACCACCAAATGGATATGTAACCGACAATACTGATTGTGATGATAATCAAGTTAGATATCAGGATAATGACGTAGACGGATTTGGAAGCAATGTAAAAGTTGCATGTGGTGGAGTAACAAATACCGGAGATTGCAATGACAATCAAACCAACTACGTTGATGCTGATGGTGATGGTTTTGGCGGTGCAACAAAAGTTAATGACTGTACTAAGCCAACCAACAATACAGATTGTGATGATACTAAAACCACTTATGCTGATGCAGATGCAGACGGTTTCGGATTCGGTCCGGCTATTCCTTGTGGTACAGTAGACAACAACACAGACTGCAACGATAACCAAACCAATTATCAGGATAGTGATGCAGATGGATTCGGAAGCAACATAAAAGTTAACTGTGGTGGAGTAACAAATACCGGAGATTGCAATGACAATCAAACCAACTACGTCGATGCTGATGGTGATGGTTTTGGCGGTGC
>JANPIA010000078.1:0-4177 GCA_031424735.1 Segetibacter sp. | reverse complement strand
ATGCGAGCTAGCTTTACTGGCAATGGGATTTATTCATCCCCAACATTCAGGTTTAATAAACAACATGGGAGTTGAAGTGGATGAACGCGGAAATGTAAAAGCAAGCGATAAATTATACCAGACAAACATCCAGAAAGTTTTTACATTTCCGCGTTCATCCACTTCAACTCCCATGTTGTTTATTAAACCTGAATGTTGGGGATGAATAAATCCCATTGCCAGTAAAGCTAGCTCGCATGGAATTTCTCGCTCGGATCCGGCTACTTCGATAAACTGTGCCGGTTTGCCATCGGAAGTTAGTTTCCATTCAAGGTCAACCACTTTCAATGCTATTAGATTACCGCTTTCATCCCCAATAAATTCTTTTGTTGCCACGGCCCATTTTCTATCGGCACCTTCCTCGTGGGAAGACGTAGTTTTTAAAACCATCGGGTAAGTAGGCCAAGGCATAAAGTCTGTTCTGCCCGAGGGTGGCATAGGTAATAGTTCAAATTGTGTAACCGAAGCGGCACCCTGACGGTTGGATGTTCCCACACAATCACTGCCCGTATCGCCACCGCCGATCACCACTACATTTTTTCCAGCGGCCAAAAGTTGGTTTTCAACCGGTTTATTGCTGACACGTTTGTTCTGTTGCTTTAGAAAATCCATCGCGAAAGCAATGTTATTAAATTGCCGCCCCGTGATATTCAGATCGCGGGGAATGGTGGAACCACCACACAGAACGATAGCATGATAGGTGCGAAGCAGGTCGTTGATGTTGATATCGGCACCTACTTCAACACTGCATTTAAAGAAAATTCCTTCTTCCTCCATTAATGAAATCCTTCTGTCAATTACCCATTTCTCCAATTTAAAATCGGGGATACCGTAGCGTAGCAAACCACCAGGGGCATCGTCTCTCTCAAAAACTGTGACTGTATGACCGGCATAGTTAAGTTGTGCCGCAGCAGCCAAACCTGCCGGTCCGGAGCCAACCACTGCCACGTTTTTGCCGGTGCGGGTAATTGATTTGAAAGGCTTTACAAGGCCTTTTTCAAATGCTACCTCTATAATGTGTTTCTCGATTTCTTCGATGGCAACTGGTGGTTGATTGATGCCCAACACACAGGAGCTTTCGCATGGTGCGGGGCAAACGCGACCTGTAAACTCCGGGAAATTATTAGTTGACGAAAGAATATCATATGCCTCCTGCCAGTTTTTGCGGTAAACTGCATCGTTAAATTCGGGGATAACATTTCCTAAAGGACAACCCTGGTGACAAAAAGGAATGCCACAGTCCATACAACGGGCAGCCTGGTGATTTAATTTTTCCTCCTCGTACTTCTGAACAAATTCGTTGTAGTCGTGCACTCTTTCTTCAACAGGACGCTTCGTTGGAAGTTCCCTGGTGAATTCTAAAAATCCCGTGATCTTACCCATATTGTATTGTTATGAATGATTGTTTTTATTTCTTTCCCCCTTGCGGGTAAAACTTATTTAGTCTCCAACAATACCGTGGGCGATGATCCCTATATTTTACATCGCCGGAGGTAATAAAACCAGCCTGTTTGTTGCGCCTGAGTAAGTTGTTTGCTATGAAGTTTACCTTGAATTTTCACTGTGACTTGCTACCACTGATAACCGAATAATTTGTACAAGTGAGTGACACAACGATGTTGCAAAGCGAACTACTGTTTGCGCCCACTATAATTTTTTCATTTTTTCCACCTCGCCGTTTACCGGTTTCAATGCCAGGGCACGTTTGTAGTCCTTGGGGAAAACCTTTATAAAATTCTTTAACTGGTTGTCAAAATCGTCCAATATAAATTTGGCAACGGTACTTTGCGTAAAGTTGAAATGATTTTGTATGAGCGATCTCAGTTCAGCAACATCATCTTCCATTACCCAATCCAAGTCAACCATTTCCATATTACAAAGCGAGGTGAATGTTCCCTTTACATCATATATATAAGCAATGCCACCACTCATTCCGGCTGCAAAATTTCGCCCGGTATCGCCCAGCACCACCACGCGGCCACCCGTCATATACTCACAACCATGATCGCCTACTCCTTCTACTACTGCATTGGCACCTGAGTTTCGAACTGCAAAGCGTTCACCTGCTTTACCACGGATGTATGCGTTTCCGGAGGTAGCTCCATAAAAAGCGACATTTCCAATGATGATGTTTTCTTCGGGAACAAAGCCAGCGTTCAGCGAAGGATAAATGACCAGGCGGGCACCGGAAAGGCCTTTGCCGAAATAGTCGTTCGCATCTCCTTCTAACTCAAGCGTTACTCCGTTGGTATTGAAGGCTCCAAAACTTTGACCCGCAGTACCATTAAATTTGTAATGAATAGTATCAGCTGGCAAGCCTGCGGTTTTATATATCTTGGAAATTTCGTTGGAGAGGATTGTACCAGCCGTACGATCCGTATTTTTTATTTCGAATGCAGCCGTTACTTTTTGTTTATGTTGAAGAGCTGGTTGTGCAGCCTTCAGTAATTGCCAGTCGAGCAGGTCGTCTAAACCATGATCCTGTTCTTCCTTTTTATATAAACCGGTTAAAGCATCTGCTGGTTCTTTGTATAAGATAGGGGAGAGATCAAGTTTGCTGTATTTCCAGTGCTTCAAATCCGTCCGGGCTTCAAGGCAATCAACCTGACCAACCATTTCATTTACTGTTCTAAAACCAAGCTCCGCCATTATCTCGCGGAATTCTTCGGTTATGAATTTGAAGAAATTAACCACGTGATCGGCGTTACCGGTAAAGCGATCCCGCAATTCGGGGTCTTGTGTTGCAATACCAACCGGACAAGTATTTAAATGACATTTACGCATCATAATGCATCCTTCCACAACCAATGCGGCGGTAGCTATGCCCCATTCTTCTGCACCTAATAAAGTAGCAATGGCTATATCTTTTCCTGTTTTCAACTGCCCGTCGGTTTGAACAACAACGCGACTACGAAGGCGGTTTTTTACAAGGGTTTGATGGGTTTCGGCAAGACCCAGTTCCCACGGAAGGCCCGCATGTTTGATGGAGCTGATTGGTGAAGCACCGGTGCCTCCGTCGTGACCGGCGATCAACACCACATCAGCTTTTGCTTTTACAACACCCGCAGCAATGGTGCCTACCCCAGCCTTTGAAACCAGCTTTACATTGATACGTGCCGCCCGGTTTGAATTTTTTAAATCAAAGATCAATTGCGCCAAATCTTCAATAGAATAAATATCGTGATGGGGTGGGGGAGAAATCAACCCAACGCCAGGCGTAGCGTGGCGTACGCGTCCTATCCAATCGTCTACTTTATGCCCCGGCAATTGTCCGCCTTCGCCGGGCTTAGCACCCTGGGCCATTTTTATTTGAAGTTCATCCGCCATGGTAAGATAGTAACTTGTTACACCAAACCTTGCCGAAGCTACCTGCTTAATAGATGAGCGCATTGAGTCACCATTTGCCATGGGCTCATAACGCATTTCATCTTCACCACCTTCGCCAGTGTTGCTTTTTCCACCTAAACGATTCATTGCAATTGCCAATGTGGAATGTGCCTCGTGGGAAATGGAACCAAAGCTCATAGCCCCTGTAGCAAAGCGCTTCCAAATATTTTCTGCGGGTTCTACTTCATCAATGGATATGGAAGGCCTGTTCGGCTTAAATTGAAACAGGCTTCTTATGGTGCAAGCTTTTTCGCCCTGGTCGTTTACCAGTTTCGAATATTTTTTGAACGTTCCGTAATCATTCATCCGCGTTGAATATTGCAGCAGGTGAATGGTTTGGGGATTGAAAAGATGGAACTCTCCCTTCTTTCTCCACTCGTATATACCGCCTTCGGGCAAACGTTCGAACGGTACAGTTTTTTTTGAGAATGCCACCTGGTGTTTCACCAGTGTTTCTTTAGCAATTTCATCCAAACCAATTCCTTCAATTCGGGATGTGGCACCGGTGAAGCATTTATTTACCACCGTTTTATTGATACCGATGATCTCAAAAATTTGTGCGCCCTGGTACGATTGCAGGGTTGAAATACCCATTTTAGAAAACACTTTTAACAAGCCGTCGTTCACTGCTTTTATGTAGTTTTTCTTCAACTGGTTATCATCAATATCGATAGCTATTTTGCCAGACAACTTTAGATCGCGAATGGTTGACAATACGAGGTATGGATTTATTGCAGTGGCACCAAAGCCA
>JANPIA010000077.1:0-25701 GCA_031424735.1 Segetibacter sp. | reverse complement strand
CCCTTACCATTGACCGCGAAAGGGCGATGACCGCAGGTATTTCAACCGGGCAAATAGGAATGCAATTGCGCACCGCTTTGTTTGGAAGGGAAGTATCTAAAATTAAAGAAGGAGAGGATGAGTATAAAATTCAATTGCGTAACCTGGAAGTACAACGCCAAAGCCTTACCGACCTGTTGAACATGAAAGTAGTATTTCGGGATATGGCAAGCGGACAAGTAAGGCAGGTGCCTATCAGTTCGCTGGTTAAAGTAGATTATACCAGCACCTACGGCAGCATCAAACGGAAGAATGTAAAACGTACCATCACCCTTTACTCAAATGTAACCAGCGGTTTTACGCCTACCGATGTAAACTTAAAACTAACGGACGCGATAGCCGATTTCAACAATGCATATGAAGACACCACCATTAGCCAAACCGGCGAAGGTGCACAGCAGGCAGAAACAGGAGCATTTCTTGGCAAAGCTTTATTGATAGCCCTCATGCTGATATTGTTTATACTCGTGTTGCAGTTTAACTCGGTAAGCAAACCGGTAATTATTCTTACAGAAATAGTGTTTAGTGTAATTGTGGTGCTGCTTGGGTTTGCCATCACCGGTATGGAAGTGAGCGTGGTAATGACCGGTATTGGAATCGTGGGTCTTGCAGGTATCGTGGTAAAGAATGGTATCCTGTTAATTGAATTCGCTGATGAACTTAGGTCACGTGGAATGAAAACGAGAGAGGCTGTAATTAAAGCGGGTAAAACCCGTATTATACCCGTGATGCTTACAGCATTGGCAGCTATACTTGCATTGATACCGCTTGCTATTGGTTTTAATATTGACTTTATCACCATGTTCTCCGAATTAAACCCGCACATATTTTTTGGTGGAGACAGCGCTAAATTCTGGAAGCCATTATCGTGGACGATCATCTTTGGTTTAGCTTTTGCGTTTTTTATGACGCTGATAATTGTACCTGCCATGTACCTGATTGCAGAGCGTTTAAAACGCCCTATGCGCAGGCAGTTTGGTGGCAAGTGGATCAGTATGATGGGTATTCCCCCATTAACCTTTTTATTTATGCCGTTAATGATCATAACTGCATTACGCCACCGAATAGCAGTGAACAGGAGATTTGGCCGCCTGCGTGGTAAAGCCAGCGAAACCTGGATACGAAGCTGGTTTTAAAATGTTGGTTTGTTTGGTTGAGCCGTCTTATTTTGTAAGGCGGCTTTTTTCAATTGTTTTTTGATTTGCGACCTGGCAATGGATAGGGGTCTAAAAGATCGGTTCCGAAATCAGAAACATTTATTTTAACACTGATAGTTTCAATATATAGGTTATAAATTTGTTGCTCTGTAATTGAAATCATTACCAAACATAAAACAATACATTATGGCATTTACATTACCGGCTTTGCCTTATGCACACGAGGCATTAGAGCCGCATATCGATACTGCTACCATGCAAATTCACCATGGCAAACATCACCAGGCTTATGTTGATAATCTGAACAAAGCCATTGCCGGAACTGAACATGAAAACAAGACCCTGGAAGATTTAGTGAAATCTGCAGGCGCAATAAGCCCGGCGGTTCGTAACAACGGCGGCGGACATTGGAACCACAGTTTCTTTTGGGAAATTCTTGCACCCAATGCAGGTGGCGCCCCAACAGGTGCAATTGCTGAAGCCATCAACACCACGTTCGGTTCTTTCGATGCTTTCAAAGAAAAATTTGCACAGGCAGGTATGACCCGCTTTGGTAGCGGATGGGCATGGCTTGTTAGTAAAGAGGGCAAACTTGAAATTTCGTCGACACCCAACCAGGATAACCCATTAATGGATGTAGCAGAAGTTAAAGGAACACCCGTGTTAGGTGTTGACGTTTGGGAACATGCTTATTACCTTAAATACCAAAACAAGCGCGCAGATTACCTGAACGCATTTTGGAATGCAGTAAACTGGAACAAGGTGAACGAGCATTTCAGCAAATAGTTTTTTGTTTAACGGATACGATCTATTTTGAGCCCTGGCAATTTTGCCGGGGCATTTTTTTTGATTATTTATGAAACGAATATATATAGGCTTATTAGCGATAATACTAACATCGTGTGCCGCCGAAACCGATAAAAAGGTATTGGTGCTGGGACGTGGTACGCTCAACATCAGGGAGAATAAAATTGAAATGAATGATGGTGCTGGTTCTGCAGAACAGGAGATAATTATGGAGAAGGGATGGAAAGAACTAATCGTTAAAACGCCCACCATCGATCGAAAATTTGAAATACCGGAGGAAAGCGGTTGCTATATTTTGAACCTGAAAAAAGATACCATTATAGGAAGTAACCTAAACATAGGTACCGACCTCAACAACCGGGTGTTGGGACAGGAGGAATTGAAAATAAGAATAGACAGCCTGGTCAATCTTACACAGGGTAAAAATGCAAACTTTGCTAAAAATTTCTTTTGCATACCAGGGCAGTTAATGAAGGTATCAGCTAACATATCGGCCAAAGTTTACGGACCCTACAAAAAAATTCCCTACAAACTTGAAGTAGATGATAACGGGCCTGAACCGGAACTGTATAAATTTTATACAAACGCTGAAATGCGCGATCTGATTGAGACCTATAAAAAGGGAAGTCTTTATTACCTCAACGAAAAGGAAAAGAAATAATTACGGAACAGGATCGTGTCCATGCCCGCCCCATGGGTTGCAACGAACGATCCTTTTTACAGCCAGCCAGCTACCTTTAAACAAGCCATACTTCTTTAATGCTATCAATGCATATTGCGAACACGTGGGTGTAAAGCGGCATTGCGGGCCTAACCATGGCGATATGGCAAGCTGGTAAAACCGTATCAGCAAAATGAAAGGGTAGCTTAATATTTGCAAAAACGTTTTCAGGACTTTAAATTTTCTGCTTGTAAAAGTGGGGGAAATCGTAGCAATAATTTTTCCATTTTAGCCAGTACCTGCTCGTAAGCCGGCAATTCCTTACCTGTGTAAATAAAAAATAAAATGAGTTGTTTGTTGGTGGCTGCAAGGTTTTTCAGCAATGAAGGTTTACTTAAGCGATAGGCTTCGCGCAGCAAACGTTTTATGCGGTTACGATCCACAGCCTTTTTAAAGTTCCTGGTGCCCACACTTACCCCTGCCTGTAAATGAATGGAAGAAGGTAGTTCCGCAAACCGGTAATATACTTTCAGCGGAAAATCAGAAAAGCTTTTTCCATCGCTGAAAATCTGTTCGATCAGCTTACGGCTTTTGAGCCGCTCGTGCCTGGTATAGGAAAATTGCTTTTCTATGATAAACGATTGTAAAAATCAAAAGCCCCATCAACAGACAGGGCTTTAATATCTTAAATTCAACCTGGGGTTGATGTTACTTTAAGCTTCTTTCGTCGGAAACAGTAAGCTTTACGCGTCCTTTTTTACGACGACTGGCCAAAACTTTGCGGCCGTTAGCACTTTCCATACGCTTACGAAATCCATGAACTGATTTACGGCGGCGTGTGTGCGGTTGAAATGTACGTTTCATTTTATTTGTTTTACTAACCCAAAAAATATGGTTTCAGTCATTGGCAGTACATCCCATAAGTACCGCTATGGTGAAAGGACGGCAAAAGTAGGGCAAAATAGTTTACAATTGATGGTTGAAAAGAAAGAAATTTTGTTAAGGGGAAGTTTTTTTATTTGTAAATAACAACGCTGCAGCCGCTGGCACAGGATGGAATAATAAAACACTTATACAAACTTTGCGACCGGTTTGATGAAAAGCAGGCGGTTTGAAAGGCAAATTAAAATGGAGATCTTTAAAATTGATAAAAGCCTTTTAAGAAATTTGCCTGCAAATTGGGAGCTAAAAACTATATTGAACTTTAAATAAAACGATATGCGAACCGTAAAAAATATATTGGACACAAAAGACGAACCGGCAAATTCGATTGAGCCCGCCGCTATGGTAATAGATGGGCTTAAAAAACTTATTTCTGTAAATCTCAGCTATCTTATTGTGCAGGAGAATGACGAATATAAGGGTATCTTCAGCGAGAGAGATTATACACGCAAGTTGGTATTGGAAGGTCGTTCAAGCAGGGATACAATGGTAAAAGATGTGATGACCACAGATTTACCAGAAGTTTCGTTATCAAATACGGTGGAGGATTGTATGTACAAAATGAATACACGCGGTACACGTTACGTTGCAGTGTATGATAATGGAATGTTTACAGGTATAATAACATTGCACGATGTTTTACGGGAAGTGCTGGCGAGTAAAGAAGACATTTTCGATCATTCTGTTTCGCAGCTTTTGGATACCGACCAAAACAATAAGATTTTTTAGCTTATTTTTTATTGCTGGTTTATCCCGGGATTTAGTTCCAATTTATCATCTTGCCCTTTATTGATGCCTGGTAATATATCCAACATGGCGACCTTTTTCGCTAACGATATTTCCCTGCGTGTTTATAAATAGTTGCTGTTGATCGTCGTAAATCATAAAGGGATAGTTGGCGTTGCGTGTGGCAGCTAAATGGGCAATGGTTTTTAAGCGATCATTAGTAAACTTCACTATTTGATTTTGGGAGGTTATAAAGTATCGTTCGTTATTAGTTCCCCGAAATTTTATGTCGTAAACAATAACAGGTGTGGAAGCATTCACATTTCTTGAAGGATAGGTATCCTTCTCCTGCCTGCCAGCATAAGTAGGCTTTTTTAAAATTGATCCCGGATAGTTATTTTTTCTTTCAATCGACTGGTGGTTGTGGCTGTCGTTTCCGGGATAGTTATTAGTATTGGAAGGATCGGATTGATCAGGGTTTGGATAACTATTTCTTCGGGAAGTGGGTGCAGGCTCATTTACAGCAACATCCATATTCTTCCCTGCTAACACGTAAGTGTTGTTCCAGCCTTTTGCAATAGCAGCCAGTCTTTCTCTTTCACCAGGGTGTGTTGCAGTGGCATACGGGCTCCCAATTAACCGCATGGCAGCCTGTGCCTGCGATAACGATGCCCCTAATCTTTTTAAAACCAATCCTGAAAATTTATCTGCCGCAAGTTCCTTTGGCAACTGGCTTCCCCGGTCATCTAAAGTATGGCCTAATACATGATGGCCAATTTCATGACCTATAACACTTACCGAAGCCCACTTATCGTTCGCCGTATTATCTAACTGGGTTATAAAGGTTGGGTTATATAAAATGTAGCGCTTGTTTTGATACATTACTGCCGCCGCGTTATCTATCTGTGTAGTGGAGACAATTTTAAAGTTCTGCTGAACATTTACCGCTTCCATAATATCGTTTATTACCGAACGGGCTTCGCTTACACTTGTAAAATTTGTGACTGTCAACGATTGCTGCGCTAAAATATTCGCCATATCTACTTGCTTCTCCAAATGAAAGCTGGCGGGCAGGGTTTGCGCCTGTGAGTAAAAATTAAAAAAAAACAAATAGACAAATGAAAAGAGTGATCTCATTGGTAGTGTCGTTTTTCAGGACGACTTTTCTAATCTAAAAACAATACCACATTCGTAAGCTTTTTTTTCTTTAACAAGCTTTTGCATTTACATTTTATGTAGCCGAATTCAGCGTTTGTTGCTGGGTAACACAACGGGCTTGTTTTTACGGGGTGGTTAACACTCTTTCATACGGGCAATAAAAATTGTTGCAATCCAGAATTGCATTCATATCAAGGTAAAATACTTCAAATGAAGAAAAAAATAACTTACAGGGCAAAAAGGGGCATTTCGTCATAAGTTCTTCCACCAAGTTCTCTGCCTGTTTTCTTTTTATTTACCCCACCCCATTGCTTAAAGAAAAAAGCAACTCCTGCATCGTGACACTGCTGACGAATATCCCACACCCACGACTCTTTTATTGGTCGTGCCTTTCTTCCACTTTCTCCACCCACTATTGCCCAATCAATATTTATTAGGTTCATACTTCGTAACGGGCCAATCAACGGCTCACACGATAAAAACTTTATCGCTGCATTTGTTTCTCTTAAGTAATCAATCCTGTCTATCACTTTTTCATTCTCGACTGAAACACCCATCCATATATTCTTAGTCCAGAGTAATTTGTGGTGAACGTCAAATAAACGCTCCGCTCTTTTTGTAAGCACCTGGTAAGTATGTTGAGGTGTTTTGTTCATGACTGTAAAAACCTTTTCAATAAACGCAAAAGGAACTTCAGGATGAAACAAGTCGCTCATCGAGTTCACAAAAACAACTTTTGGTTTCTTCCACGAATAAGGAACATCCAAAGCATCTTCATGCGTTCTTACCTCGAAACCATCTTTATATTTTTGAATGCCCATTGCCTCTAAACGTCTTGTCATTACTTCTGCATAGCAATACTTACAACCTGCTGAAACCTTGTTGCAGCCGGTTGTGGGGTTCCATGTCATCTCTGTCCATTCTATGCTTGATTGTGCCATTAATTATTTGAGTTTTATTTTAATTTTTCTTTCATGGTTATCCTCAAGATAAAATCCTTTAACTGGCATTGTATCCAAAGCTGTAACCTCTAAAAGATTTTGTTGTTTCAATTGGTCTAATACTTTTTTTGTATGCTTTGGTAAAAAGCCATTGTCTAATCCAAAATCGAATAGCTGTTGATTTGTAACCTGACCCTTTGGCTTTATAAATTCTTTTACTAAATCCAAATAATTAGTAGCAGAGATTTCATCAAACATGGAAGTTTGTGTGTTTTCTCCAGCTTTAAACCCTCTACCACTTTCTTCATCAAGGTCCCACTTTGCGTCCAGCATTTTGTAATAACCAGTTTTGTTATTAGTAAAAAAGAACAAGCAGAAGAAGTTGTTACTACCTCTTTCGAGGGTGAAAGTATCTACATATTTAATCCCAATAAATTTTTTGAACTCTTGCTTAATTTCTTCTATAAATTTTATTTGGTTTTGCGTATTGGGAACTTTACCACAGAAGAGGCTATTTAAAAATTCTTCTAAAGGTTTGCCGCCATAAAAAGTATCATCCATCAATGCCTTATCGGCAAAGCGATACATAAAAGAAACAGGAAGGAATAAAATTATTTCAGTTTTGCCATTAGATAGTATTGCTTTTAGCTCATTGGGTTTAATGTCCTTGTATCCCCAGGGATCAACAAATAGTAGGGCACGTTCGTCTTGCTTTAACTTAGCTAGGTCTTTATGTACTTCTGATAAAATATGACTGCTGTCAATTTTTGTAAAATTTAGATTTACATTTTCAGGCTTATAGACTTTATTAATGAACTCTTCAACTCTTTCAATTTTATATCTCCCTATTTCTATTTGAGATTTACTGTAATCGTTGAACCATGCGTCAATGTTTGGACAAGTTTGGTTGTTACTATAAAAATGATCCTTAATACACTCCATAGCTACCACTGGACTTCCTTTTCCTCCATCGAGATACTTCCCTTCCCCAGCGAATAAATCATAAAGGAAAATTTTCTTGACAAAGGGTGTTCTATTCATAATGTTTAAATAGATAGAAAAATATTTTTTAAAAAGATCAACTTTTGCTTTTGAATGCTCCAACATTATAATTTGAGAATCCTTGGGTTTTGCCATTTAGACGTTATTGATAGATCAAAATACACAATTTCTCAAAACAACCTCCCCTGCTCCCCCGGTCTTCTAAACTTACTGCAATCCAACTCCAGCCGCTCATGGTTTAACCCATATTTAGCAGTGTACTTCCGGTACTGCATCGCCACTATCTCCGCAATGTTTCCGCTGCCTCTCATCCGCCGTCCCCATTCACTGTCGTTTACTTTGCCTCCATGGCTGGCTTCAATTAAGTGCCACACTTTATCTGCCCTGTCCGGAAAATTTTTATAGATCCAATCATGAAACAATAATTTGATAGCGCCATTCAAACGGATAAAAGTATAGGCAGAAAAAGTAGCGCCGGACTGGCTTGCAAGTTTTATAATATCGTGCATTTCATGTTCGTTCAAACCGGGTATCATAGGTCCGAGCATTACTCCCATTCGTACACCCGCCATGCTCATTTCTTCAATCAACCGCAAACGTTGCTTTGCTGTGGTGGTGCGTGGCTCCATTACTCGCCGCAAATCTTCGTTGAGTGTAGTAACCGATACAAGAATGCTGACCAATTGTTTACCTGCCATCTCAGTAAGCAAATCCTTATCGCGCAGCATACCCGCATTTTTTGTAATGATACCTACAGGTTGGTTAAACTCGTTACATACCTCCAGCAACCCGCGGGTAAGCCTGAATTTTTGTTCGGCAGGCTGATAACAATCGGTATTGCCGCTCAGGCCAATGGGTGTGCATTCCCACTTTGGGTGCATTAAAAATTTGCGAAGCAATTGCGGTGCATTTTTCTTTACAATAATCTTTGTCTCAAAATCAATTCCGGCGGAGTATCCCCAGTATTCAAACGAGTTACGTGCATAACAATAAATGCATCCATGCTCGCAGCCCTGGTAGGGGTTCATGCTATACATCATACCTACATCGGGGCTTTCCACTTTGTTCACAATACCCTTTGCACTGTCTTCTAAATATTGTGTAGCCTGGTTATGTTCTGTCCAGTCGTCAATACCCTCTGCATGTTCTTTTACACGTTGGTTTTTTAAATACTTATTTTGAGTATTAAGCTGGGCACCGCGTCCTTTTATATATTTGCCAGCTTTTTCCTCATTTGATTCATCGATATTTTCTTTTTGCATTTTCTGTTTTTCTTTTAAACCACGAAGACCAGAAGGGCTTTGAGTTTCTCCTGTTATCATTGAATTCTGTATGGTACTGTGTGTGATAATGTCAGGTTGCTGAATAATGAAAAAATTGTACAAGAGTGCGACGCAACGATGTTTAACAGCAACACGAAGCATGGTACATATTCTTTCTTTTAATCTGCCGGTTTTAAAACAACGCACCCTGCGTTGTAACTACTGGCAAATTCATAAAAAGAAAACGCTGTACGGGTTGATAGGATTTTGTGCCCTCCGCCCGGCGGAGCAGCAACATATCCTTCGCAATAAACTTTCCGGTGAAATGCTTGCGACTGTATTCCAGCCATCCCTTTTCGTACTGCCAGGGAAGTAACTGCCGTGCAATTGCGAAGTTTGCATTCTCCATGAAATGAGGTTTGAGATCTTTTGTTTTTATAAGTTGTTGAGCATGCTTCAGGCTTTTAACCAGTAGTTGAATAGCAGCTTTTGTTTCAACATTTATATATATGGTATGTGCCGGAAAGCTTGCAAAATTTTTTAATTCAACTTTAAAGGCGGGCATTGCCATTGCTATCATTTTAAACCGATTTATAATACGGTCTTCCATCATCTGCAACTGGCTGAACTTAACCAGCGGAAGATGGGCTTTACCCCATTGAGCAGAAGGCGCCTCGTATTTTTCAGCAAATTCTTTTTTAACCTGCATTATCTTATTCTTCAAATCATCGTGCGGATGCAATACCAATAAATATTCGCACATGCGATAGCCGGGCAGGGATAACAACTCGTTTTTCACAGCACTCATTTTTCAGTAGTTAATAGTGAGTTCTCAATAAAAGAAGTTTCAGGCTGCAGGGTAAAAACCTGTATCCTTTTTTCAACATTGTACACACGACTTCTTCTTAATAACACCAATGTGTCTACCATAAAAGTTTCATGAAAAGTTTTTTGAGAAAATTCCATCATCGTATCAAAATAGAGGTCCACCGGCATATGTTCAGCAATGCTGATATGCGGGTAAAAAAAGAAATGAACGGGCGGGCAATGGCACGAAACGATATAGTTTTCCACCGCTTTCAATGCTGTAATTATTTGTTTAAAAGGAGCTTGATTTTGCACCCGTATATTAAGACTGCGGGAAGGGAGACTTCCATAATTATTAAGCACCACTTCAAAGCTTTTCTGGCTTTTTAAAATGCGATGAACATAGCGAAAGATTGTGTCTTCCATAGCCTCTGAAGCATAAAAACTGGCTAATACAATGTGAGGGCCGGATTTTTCTGCAATCTGTTGATGGAACATTCTATTCACTGTTTCTTTTGCTGTCCTCACCTCAGTGCTAATTGGTAAAGGAAGTTGTACAACTAATAAATACTCCTGTAATACAATTTGTGCCCAATCAAAACTAGTATTTGCTTTTTCAGAGGTTTCCATCTTTTTTTATTTGGACAATAAAGTTAGTATTTTTTTGCTAAAATAATTAGTATAAATAAACCCATATTATGGACAATGAATTTGGATATAGTGCCCTGTATGAAGGAAGTAAAAAATTTACACAACATAATATACATGCAGCCAATGCTACCGGCTTTGGAACTGCCGCAGATGATTATAATGAAAGAGGTATTGATTTAAACGAACAACTCATTCGTAATAAGTCTGCTACCTTCTTTTTTAGGATGAACAGCGATGCGATGGTTGGATCCGGCATTTATTGTGGGGATACACTTATTGTGGATAGGAGTATAACCAGTGTTAATGGTAAAGTGGTGATTGCTATATTAAATGGCGAAATGATGGTTAGACGTTTAGAAAAAATGTTCAATAAAATAAGACTGCTGCCCGATACCCCCCATTTATCGGTTATAGACGTAGACCCATTTGCAGAGTTTGCTATTTGGGGAGTGGTTATCTACAGCATTCATAGCTTATAATTTAAAAAGCATTCACATCAAGCAAACACTACTATTATTACACAAGGTTTAAAAAAAAATCTTTTTAGAGTATCACTTCTTTATTTCTTGAAAGTCTTTTTATTTATGTGCCTGTTGCTATACGCCAATTGAAATGCTTTTATAGATGTTTTTTTTGTTAGTGAATGATGGTGTAACCTTTACTGGTATTGTGTTACATTGAAAAAGAGGCAGCATTTATTTTCCCTTCCATAAACCCTATTTCTAATATCATTTGTGAACATCTTTTTCTATTTCTGGGACTTTTCCACGTAGAATCACTATTTAATCGCGACTATTAAGGCTATGCATGTGGCTGTTTACAGTATAACATATACATACTTTAACGTTGCTTTACATCCTGTTAGTAACAATCATCTAAAAATGAGAAACTTCCCAGCTAAAAAAATAAAAAATGTAGCTGGAGCAATAAAAAAGAAGTTTCAAAATTTTGATGATGATTTGAAAGACTGACGAGAAAATCCAAACTCTATTAAAACTTATCCATCATCCTTTTTCAAAACCATTATTTATGAAGACAATTTCACAAGCAACCGACACACAACTTGTTCGCTCTTTTCAAGACGGTAATGGCCAGGCTTTAGAAGTGCTGGTAAACCGCTACAAAGACAAAATTTTTTCTTCCATTCTTTTCTTGGTAAAAGACAAGTATCTCGCAGAAGATCTTTTCCAGGATGTGTTTATTAAGATAATAGACACCATCCGTAACAACCGTTACACCGAGGAAGGTAAGTTTTTACCCTGGGCCATGCGTATTGCACACAATCTATGTGTAGATCATTTCCGCAAGGTTAAACGCACACCCACCATCAAAACCAGCGACGACAGAGACATTTTTGAAGTGATCAACATGTCGGAAGAAGGTGCAGATGCTAAAATGATGCAGGGTCAATCGCACGATCGTGTTCGCCGTATGCTAGACATGCTGCCTGATGAGCAAAGAGAAGTGATTGTACTTCGCCACTATGCTGATCTTAGCTTCAAAGAGATTTCTCAAATGACCAACTGCAGCATTAACACCGCTTTAGGTCGTATGCGTTATGGCTTGATCAACATGCGCAAAATGCTTACAGAAAAGCAAATTGCCTTATAACCTACACACCCATGAAACAGGAATTACCCAATCGTACCAATTAATGAATAAAAGCTTTGTTACGCATTAACTGCTAACAGTAATAAATTTAAAAAATGCCCTTGTTATACAGGGGCATTTTTGTTTTGAAGAAGTATCTTATTTAGCCGTTACATGGATTTTCAAATCAGCACACAATTTTGCAGCGTTCCAATCTCACGATCCAGCTAAATTCATTCAACTTTTTATAGCTTACTGATTCCGCCTGTTAAACTCCTCTTTTACTTTCCTGAGGTGATCTATGAACTTTTGTTTGTTGGAGTCGTAGCCATATTTCACATCACTTAAAGGCTGACCGGTCAAATCCAAAAACATGTAGAGTGGCTGCGCATTAAATCCAAACTTGGTTACCTCGTAATCGAGGTTTTTTTGCCCTACCGTTGTTATCTTTTCTCCGTTTGTATTAGTGTACTGTTCACCTTCTGCAAGTTCCGTTGATTCATCAACATATAAACTTATCAATACAAAGTCATCTTTTATCCGCTTCATTACAGTAGCATCATCCCAAACTTCGGCTTCCATTTTCCGGCAATTGGCGCAACTGTGTCCTGTAAAATCAAGCATCACCGGTTTCTTTAAAATTTTTGCAGCAGCCATTCCTTCTTCCAAATCAAAATAAGATACAAGGCCCAGTGGAGCATGCAGTTTATCCGTATATTTTTTCGGGGGCTCCGCCAAAAAGTTTATACCGGTTTTTTCTGCAGGAGCCTGGCTAAACTTCAGGTTGTCCAGCTTGTATTTTATTTCGTGTAGATTAAAATCCTGCGTGCTGGTATGGGGTAACCAACCACCGATGCCTTTTAACGGAGCGCCCCATAAACCTGGTACCAGGTACAAGGCAAAACAAAAGGAGGAGATGGAAAAAAACAATCGTGGTACACTGATATAAGGTAAGTCGCTATCGTGGCTGAATTTTAATTTGCCTAAAAGATAAAATCCAAGCAACACGAAAATAACGATCCAAATAATGAGGAAAATATCGCGATCGAGCAAGCGCCAATGGTAAGCGAGATCAACATTGGATAGAAACTTCATTGCCAGCGCCAGTTCAATAAATCCAAAAGTTACTTTGATAGTATTGAGCCAGCCACCACTTTTTGGCAACGACTGTAACATAGATGGAAAAAAAGCAAACAAAGAAAACGGCAATGCCAGCCCTACACCAAAACCCAACATGCCAATTACCGGTGCCATGCTAACACCTTTGGTAGAGGTTTGCCCAAGCAGTGTACCCACTAAAGGCCCGGTGCACGAAAAGCTTACAATTACTAATGTTAGCGCCATGAAAAAAATCCCGATCAAACCACCTTTACCAGCCTGCTGATCGGCTTTGTTTGCCCAGCTGTTTGGCAACGTAAGTTCGAAAGCACCAAAAAATGAAATGGCGAAAATGATGAAAATGGCGAAAAATAATAGGTTGGAAATTGGGTGAGTTGAAATGGTGTATAGTATCTTATCGCCAAATATCATAGTAAGTATCAGTGTGGGGATGGTATAGATCAATATAATTGAAAGCGAATACCACACTGCATTGCGCAATCCTTCGGGCCTCGATTTACTTCGCTTTAAAAAAAAGCTAACCGTAACTGGTATTAATGGAAAAACGCAGGGTGTAAAAACTGCTAATATGCCGGTTAGTAAACATAAAAGGAAATCGCCCCAGAGTGATTTTTCTTCTTCACCATTGTTGTTGGAGAGCGCCTGTGGCTTTACTTTTTCTGAAAAAACTTCTTCGCCGCTTTCAAAAGTATCGCCTACTTTAACCAGCCAGGCAATTGTTCCTTTTATAACAGCGCTATCGAGTGAGTTTATTTTTAAAGGTTGCTTCCATTCAACACTATCATTGTAATAACGAATAGTTGCACCTGCCACGCTATCTGCAACCGATAGCATATTTCCATTTTCGCGAATACTATCATTTATATACCGCCCCGATAAAGTATCAAATGAAATGGTAGAAATAAATGCATCGCCTGGAGATTGCTTTTTTATGGTAAGCAAGTGGGCGCCCTTGTTTATAGAGGCTTTTATACTTAAATAAGCCGCTCCGTTAGCAGTTTGCCCTGTTGAAAAAACAAACTGCACAGGTTTAATATCCTGTGCAGTGGTTGATATTGTAAATAAAATGCAGGCAAATAAAAATAAGAATTGAAGAAATTTACGCATTGCAGCTGTATTGGTTTATTTCAAGGCAACACTAAATGTTTTTTTTACCGGTGGCAGGCATTGACTATCGTCGCAGGTCATATATTCCACCGTAACGCTTGTATTGGTTTTAATATTACCCTTCACTTTTACCGTTTGCACAAAGTCAACCTTGTCGCCATAAAATTTCACTTTCGTATCAAAATTATCATCATACTCCTCTTTCAACTTTCCAACTTCCTTTACACTACCGCTTAAGCTTACCAGCGGATTTTTTGCAAACTTAAACGTAGTTGGCAATGGTCCGCCATCGCCGGTAAACTGGGAATATATATGCCATGGCTTTGGCATAGTTGCCGTTAATGTAACCTCGTAAGCATCTCCTTTCTTTTTTGAGGAAGCCGACCATTTCACTGGATCCTTTATTTGGGCTATTGAAATTGCGCCAATCATGCATGCTATTACAAAAAATAAACTTTTTTTCATCTTGATTTTTTTTAATTGAACGTACTCAGAAAGTCAATAGCTGCGCCACGTTGTGTTAATTCAATCCTAACATCTCCAACACCTTTAAACCATCCCTGTTTCCCAAATCTGAAGAAACAGCACGCTCCGGATGCGGCATCATGCCAAACACATTACCTTCTTTATTTTGTATGCCGGCAATGTTTCTAAATGCCCCGTTAGGGTTCGCGTTGCCACCTTCGTTGCCTTTAACATCGCAATATTTAAAATTCACCTGTCCATTAGCTTCTAATTCGTCCAGTAAATTTTCCGGTGCAAAATATCGGCCCTCCCCATGCGCCACCGGAATTTTAAGGGCATCTCCGTCCTTGCTTTTTATATAAACGTTTTTGCAAACAAATTGCTGGTTGGCATTTTTAAGTAATGCACCGGGAAGCAAACCACTCTCACATAATATTTGAAAACCATTGCATACGCCCAACACTTTGCCGCCCTTTTCTGCAAAGTCTACCACTTGTTGCATCATTGGGCTAAACCTGGCAATTGCCCCACATCGCAGGTAATCGCCGTACGAGAATCCCCCTGGTAATACAATACAATCGTCGGTTGAAAACATGCTTATGTCGTGGTCTTTATGCCACAGCATGATCACCTCTTTATTTAGGTGATTTTGTAATGCATCCTGCATATCCCTATCGCAGTTAGAACCGGGGAAAACCACAATGCCAAATTTCATTCTTGCAATTTCTTGTGTTTATGAATTTAGATACCATCTTAAAAAGCAAATCGTGGTTTTTGCAAACATCTTTCAAACATGCATGCAACCCTATAAATGAAGCTTGCATGTAAGCGAAGGTAGAACCTGAAATGTAAACAGCTATCTAATTTTTGGTGAGTATCCAATTGTTGAGAACCACTAAAATCATCATCGCCCAAAAAATTAAGCTCGTTACAATTTTTTTTTTCTGATCTGAAAACGCTTTGCCCATAAATGGACTAAGGGGAACGATCCATAACAATAAGCTATCAAAGCCGGCACCCTTGTTAATGAACGGCACGGGGAGCATCACCAGTAACATCACCAACAACACACCCCAGTTTTTTCTTACCTGGATTAACATTCGCCTGCTGCGGTTTTGCCACGAGTATATTCCTGCAATTGTTATCAAAAAAACAACCGTTGCCGCTATTATAAGTATCACCGGCTTTTCTCTACCCGGTAGGTTTAGGCTCCATTGGGGCAGGTATTCTGTAAAAAGATGAAAACGATCTGAAAGAAAAAGATAAGCCCCAAAAAAATAGTAGGGAGCGGCTATACCCATCACCAGCACCATGCCTTCGGTTGCGTTGAAAGGCCTTACAACAAATAAAGCAAACATTGCCACTAATACCAGCAATGCAGTGGGGTGATACAATAACACCGATACGCCAATAATTAAACCGAGGTTGAATAGCAGTGTTTTGGGATTGGGATGATTATAAAGCCGTACAATTTTAACAAAGAACCATATAAGCAAAATGTTTACAATCAGGGCAGGTGATATATTATTCCAGCCAGGTAATAATGCAGTTAGCAACACATACGACATAGCGGTCAGGAAATTACTTCTGTCGAACATTCGCTGATCGTTAAAAAGAAAGTTCAGCCGCACAGCGGGAATTAAAACCAGCAGGTGATAAACAAGAATTAGGTAAAGCGGGTTGACACCAACCATGTACTTCAGTAAGAATACAGATAGTAAGCCATCTCCATTGCCGGCAAAAACCTGTGGGGGAACCAAATAAAAGTGGCTGTGCACAACCACGCTGAGCACCAACAGCCATACAACATTTGCCGGCGACCGGTCTTTAAAAAGTGCAACCACAGTTACAGGGAGTAATTTTCTACAGTTCTAATTTTGCAAAACAAAGGTAATTCCTGTACATGCATGGAAATATGATTTGCCTGTTGCCAACCTGTTTGCCAAGCCTTGGCATAAAATCAAAACCTTTATCAAGGTTTTTTAAAGTAGGCACCCGTGTAAGTTGCCCTTCGGGAGAAATGCTCTGATCGGAAAGAAGCTGCAGCCTTTTTTCCTGCTTGTTATAAAGAAAGTGAAGTTGGTCGCCGGTGTTTACCATCTGGTAGCCAATAAAGCTGTCCACATCGTCATCGTACTGGTCCTTCACAATAATATTGCTCCAGTTCATTTTACCGGCATTATCAAACGAAAACACCACCACGTTTTCTGCATGATACCTGTTTTGCATACCCGAACCAAAGCTATTCCAGTTACTCCAGGGGTAAGAGTAGGCGTAAGGGGTATAACTGTAATAATCGAGCGACCGCATAAACGGGGAGCCATACAAATAATTGCTCCGGTTAAAGCCACCACCGCGGCCGGTTGTATAAAATGATTCGGCCGCCAATAAAAAACCACCGTCTTTTTTTACAATCAGGTTCCGCAAAAAGTAATCGTTAAAAGCTGTTTTTTGCCCGTTCTCACCCTTTGCTTCCTTCCTGAAATTATCGTCGAATGGGGTGGCTTTTGACGTTTTTACAGAAGCGGTTGCGCGGTCCCACATACCAACATACAAACCCTCAATATTGCCTAAACGCGTTTTGCTGTAAAGCGACGTGATGATGTACTGTTTATTATAATTATCAACCTTAATCCTCACATCGTCTAAGTAAAATTTGTCTAAGGTGATCTCCCTTTCAACAGCACTGCTGCTGCCACGTTGTTTAATAATCAAAAAAAGTTTCTGAATATTATCAGACTGCTGGCTTTGTACCGCCCTGGTAAAAACAAGGTTGCCCTCATTATCCAAATGAAATTCAGTTAAAATGTCGTTGTTATCGGGCATGGCTACCGACAGGTAATGTTTTTCCTCCAACTGCAAATTTTTGTTGAACAAACTTGTAGTGAGCGTATGCAACCGTTCGTTTTTACTGTTGATCTTAAAAACCTGGATCAACTGCTTATCATCGCTGTTAATTACTGAGTATAGTTTATTGCTGGCAAAAAAACTTATCTGTGTGGTATCTAATTGAATGGGGTCGCCAATTTTTTGCCCGTTGCCGTCAAATTTTGCAGCCATACAATACACTACGTTTCGCTTTTGGTATTGATACAGCATATAGCAAAAGTCGGGGTAGGCAATAAAGTCGGAGTTGATGATCTTGTCGGGAAGAAAGTCCATCTTGATACGTGCCACCTGTTTCATGCCTGCATCGTACACCGACATGGAATGATTATCGCGAAGCTGCTTATGAATTAAAATGTTTCCATTTATTTTCCCTACAATCTCAAAACCAGTCTGCTTCAAATCTTCCTTATCTGGCTCAGAATAAACAACCCTTTGGGCGTACACTCCATAACACATCATAGTAAACAACACTGCAAAAAATTTTCTGCGCATCCATTCAAATTTTTATCTGTCAAATGTAAGATTTGTGTAATTGGGGCACCCGCTAAAGTTCCCTTAAATAATTGTGTGCTGCACGTCGTTTATGTTTAAGATTATTTTGGCTACTATTTTATTTATGGTTTGATATTACATTTACCCACGGTATTATTCTTGAAACAATAAAACGGGTTTCAATTTGGATGGGTAGTAAAGCTTAATAACTATTGTAAGTGAACAAACATTTAAACAAAGTATCGTCGGCTGGTTTGTTGATAGCATTGGGGATAATTTATGGCGACATTGGCACCTCGCCCTTATATGTTTTCAATTCAATTATTGCAGAACGAACGATTACCAAAGAGCTGATATTAGGCAGCCTTTCCTGTATTATATGGACGATTACTTTGCAAACCACCCTGAAGTATGTAATACTTATTTTAAGGGCCGATAACAAAGGGGAGGGTGGAACTTTTGCATTGTATGCACTTGTAAGACGGCGAAAAAAATGGCTGGTGCTTCCGGCAATGGTAGGAGGCGCTGCGCTGCTGGCAGATGGCATCATTACCCCGCCCATATCCATTACATCGGCAATTGAAGGTTTAAGAAAAATACCTGTACTCCACGATATTCATACAAATACCATTGTATTAATAGTGCTGGGTATCCTGGTGGCTTTTTTCTTTATGCAGCAATTTGGTACCGCATCCATAGGCAAAATGTTTGGTCCTATTATGCTGGTGTGGTTTAGTATGCTGGCAGTGTTAGGTGCCGCCCATGTAATGGACGATCTGACGATTTTTAAAGCATTCAACCCGTATTATGCTATACAGTTTCTCCGTGTTTATCCCGGCGGGTTTTGGCTATTGGGTGCTGTGTTTTTGTGTACAACCGGTGCCGAGGCGCTCTACAGCGATCTTGGTCATTGTGGCCGTGGCAACATCCGTATGTCGTGGATATTTGTAAAAGCTTGCTTACTGCTGAATTATTTAGGACAAGGATCCTACCTGCTGGCTAACAGGCTGGGCATTACCGTTACAGAAGAAACCAAAGAGTTGCTGAACATCAACGCATTTTACGATTTGATGCCGCCCTGGTTCGTATTGATAGGAGTTATTATTGCTACCGCTTCGGCCATCATTGCCAGCCAGGCAATGGTATCGGGCTCGTTTACTTTAATTAGCGAAGCCATGCGTTTAAACCTTTGGCCCAAACTTAAAATCAGGTACCCGTCTGAAGCAAAAGGGCAGTTATTTATACCGGGCGTAAACACATTAATGTTTATCGGCTGCGTACTGGTTGTGCTATACTTCAAAAAGTCGTCGAGCATGGAAGCTGCCTACGGGCTTGCAATTATCATCACCATGATAAGTACCACCATTTTATATGCTAATTACATGGTCATCCACCGTATAAAAGCTGCGTGGATCTATTGCTTCCTGGCGGCCTACCTGGTAATTGAAACCGCTTACCTGGTTGCTTTGCTGCAAAAGTTTATGCATGGTGGTTACATCACCACGCTGGTAGCCATGTTTATGTTTACCATAATGTACGTTTGGTACAGGGCACGAAAAATTAAAAACCGGTATATCGAATTTGTACGCCTCGATCATTATATACCCCAGATCCAGGAATTAAGTAGCGACGCCACTATTTCAAAATATGCTACCCACCTGGTGTTCATGACCAGCGCCAATAACCCCAACGAGATAGAGCATAAAATCATTTATTCCATCCTGAATAAAAAACCAAAACGGGCCGATATTTATTGGTTTGTTCATGTGGATGTGCTGGACGATCCCTATACAAGTGAGTATAAAGTTGACCACATTATTCCCAACGATATTATCCGCATCGAATTCAGGCTCGGCTTTAAAGTGGAACAACGAATCAACCTGATGTTCAGAAAAGTAGTTGCCGACCTGGTGGCTAATAAGGAAGTTAATATTACCAGCCGCTACGAAAGCCTTGAACGCAACAATGTGGTAGGCGACTTCCAGTTTATTGTAATGGAAAAATACCTGAGCCAGGATAATGAACTGCCATTTATGGAGGAGATCATCATGAAAGTTCATTTCTGGCTAAAAGAAATAAGCCTGAGTGAGGAACGTGGCTTTGGGCTGGACCCGAGCAATGTGGTAGTGGAAAAGTTTCCGCTGATAGTTGCACCCGTTACCAAGCTAAAGCTCAAGCGCATCATACAAAAAGAAGAAGTCAAGCAGTAATAATCTGCTGCATAACTCCTTTTACGCTCATCTCTGTGGTTAAAATTTATGCTTTCTGTGGTGTGCCCCAATACAAACTCGCTTTATAGTTTAGTTTCTTATTTTACAGCAAGTTTCGTTCTTTAAGAAAAAAGCCATCATTGAATTCTACCCTTATTTATATCATAGCAATCTATGCAGGCATCTTACTCATCGTCTATTTCGTGCAGGAGAAATTCATTTTTAAACCCGAGAAACTCGCAGCCGATTTCAAATACAAATACGACCTGCCTTTTAAAGAATTGTTTTTTGACATTGAAGAAGGCGTAAGCATAAACGGGCTTCATTTTTACAGGGATAAACCCGCCGGGCTGGTTCTTTATTTTCATGGTAACAGCCGCAGCATAAAAGGCTGGGGAAAATATGCGGTCGATTTTTTCAGGTATGGCTAAGATGTGGTGTTGGTAGATTATCGCGGCTTTTGCAAAAGCACCGGCAAACGGAATGAAAAGGAAATGCTGAACGATATGCAGATCGTTTACGAAACGCTGCGCGACCAATATTCCGAAAATCACCTGGTAGTTTACGGACGCAGCCTTGGCAGCGGCTTTGCCACCAAAGTTGCCAGCGATAACCAGCCACGCTACCTGATTTTAGATGCACCTTATTACAGCTTTATAAAAGTGGTGGAAAGGTTTTTGCCCTTTCTGCCGCACCGCATTATTTTACGGTACCACCTGCGCACCGACCGCTGGATACCCAAAGTAAATTGCCATACCTACATCATACATGGAACAAAAGACTGGCTCATTCCCATCCGTCACAGCGAACAATTGCAACAGATCAATCCGCATAAAATCACACTCATCCGCATTCATGGCGGCGGTCATAACAACCTGACCACTTTTCCCGAGTACCATAATTTTATCCGCGATATTTTGCAGGAGTAACCTTGCTTCCAACTGGCTGAGGATTGTATAAATTATTTTTGGTACAGGCAGTTAATAGCTATGAAACTGTGGTTGCGTCGCACTCTTGTACTTTCGCTTTTTAAATCAGCAACCGGCAACCTCCATCATGCAGCAACCAGGTCAAATATTAAGTAACAGAAAGCGGAAGATATTTCGCTGGGTAAAGGTGTTCATCATTGTGTATTGCAGTATTGGTATTGCCGTGTATTACTTGCAGGATGCCATGCTGTTGCACCCGGTAAAAATATCCGCGGAAACCGCCTACCAGTTTGATATGCCCTTTACCGAAGTGAATGTTCCGTACGATGCGGGTACCAACATCAGCATCATACAATTTCACGCAAAAAACGATACACCCGGCAAAGGGCTGATCCTTTATTTTCATGGCAACCGTAACAACATAAAACGTTACCAGCGTTTTGTGCCTAACCTCACCAGGCGTGGCTACGAGGTTTGGATGATTGACTATCCGGGCTTTGGCAAAAGCACCGGCAACTTCACCGAGCAAATGGTGTACGAGTGGTCGCTGCTGTTATACAAAATGGCGCGGAAAAAATATGCGGCAGACAGCATCACACTTTATGGCAAATCATTAGGCTCGGGCATTGCCGCCCAATTAGCCAGCATACGCGACTGTAGGCGGTTAATTTTGGAAACACCTTATTACAGCATAACCTCCTTAGCCGATACTTATTTATGGATGTACCCAACAAGTCGTATGATCCATTATAAAATTCCCACAAACGAATATTTGAAAAAAATAACCGCGCCGGTAACCATCTTTCATGGCACTGCGGATGGTGTGATACCTTATCGCAATGCCGTCAAACTTAAATCAGTATTAAAAGCCGGTGATGAATTTATTACTGTAGAAGGCGGCAGTCATCGCAACTTAAATACCTACCCATTAATGTACCGTAAGCTGGATAGTTTATTGAAGCGGTAAAAAGTTGTATTCAAAACTATTCGCTGCCGCGATGGATTCCATTGCGATCAATTGTTGTGGAGCACCTACATTAAAAACAGCTTATGAAAAAGTTTTTTGCAGGCCTCTCCTTGTTAGTTTGCAGTACAGCTACTGCACAAACTGATGCACGCCTTTTCCGTTTTCCGAACGTGTCGCAAAATCAAATAGCCTTTGTTTATGGAGGCAATATCTTGGCTTGTTGCAATTTGCAACAAACAATTTTCAACTTTCAGCTATAAAGTTTTGGGACGCATCATATTTCTTAAAAACTTGTAAGCTGACACTGTATTAGTGTTTCATACTATCAGCCCCCATCTTCATGGGCTTATCGCCGGCTGGCGGCATCATCTTCATCATATCGGCAGGGTTCATGTACGACCAGTGATCCACCAATTTGCCATCTCTTACTTTTAAAACATCAACACTCGTCATATCAGCTTTCATGCCGGCATGCATACCCCACACTTCACTCTTTACATCGCCGGTTATACGTGTAAGGCTGAAGATATGATCGTCGCTGGCAGCCTGCTCCACAATTTCCATTTTGAAGTTTTCAATATGGTTGTGAACATCAGCAAGCATCCTTCTTATTTCCGGTCCTTTTATGTCGGTGCCATTCGGGCCGCCACCGTGGTCAACCGCATCGTCCGAAATGTACTTTGCAAGTACGGCGGTATCACCGGTTTCAATTGCTTTCATCACTTTTGCATTGTTCTCCAGCATTTCCTTTTGGGTGTCGCTGCCACTGGCGGTGGTAGTAGTTTCAGCGGTTTTGTCGGCGCACGATGTTACCAACATAAACAGGGCAGGTAAACCATAAAAAAGTAATCGTTTCATGTGTGTAGTTTTAGTTGAGTAAAAAATTTTTTGGGTAGAGTAAGGTAAGAAGTATTAGAGCAAAAATCAATATGGTCAAACGCACGAATGCTGTGTTTACTATAAAGCACCATACTGTTCAACAGAAAGGTTCGCCCGTCCCCCATCCTAACAATGCATAGATTTGCAGCCCATTCTTATTTATTTTTTGGAGGTATATACCAAATTGTATTTGAAGGGAGTTTTAGAATAGATTTCAATCATCATCATTAAAAAAGTATAACGACCAAACAAGCCAAAAAATCGTAACTGTATTGCAACATGGATTACATTGAAGATATACCTGGAGGACTTATTGAAAGTTATTGCCTCGGACTACTGGATAAGGAAGAAAATGAGGCCTTTGAAAAGCTGGTACAGTTACATGCAGGTTTAAAAAAGTCTGTAAACGATTTTATGCGTTCGGTTGAAAATCATGCGCTGGCTAATGCAGTTGATCCCGGCGAAGCAACCAGGAAAAAGATATTAGGTTTACTTCATAACCTGTCGTTGGAACAATCGGGCAATTTAGAAAATCTGCCCCTATTAAATAAATATAGCGATCATCGCCAGTGGATGAAGTTGGTAAAACCATTGTTACCCGTAAAACTGGAAGGCGACTCCTTTTACCATGAACTTTGTAGCGACCGCCATCTTACCCAAATGTTACTCTGGCAAAAAGTGGATTATCCAAACGAAGTACATACTAAAGTGCTGGAAAGTTTTTTAATATTGGAAGGGCGTTGTATTTGCCATATTGGTGAGGAAGAAATAGCGCTTGGGCCAGGTGGTTACCTTGAAATTCCGCTGTACACCAACCACAATGTGCGGGTGCTGGAAACCGTGATGGCCATTGTGCAACGTGTAAAAGTAGCCTGACAATTTACTGCTGTAACGGTCTTCCTATCCACACTGTCCATCCCTCGTTTTTTACGAGCGCTATAATTACAGCCTGCCTATTTTTATTTCAGGATAGGCACATCCATTTTCTTAACTGGAGTTCATTTTTCATTTGCACGCGGTAATACACCTTAAATTTTTCTTATGGTTGAAGGTCTTTTCGGGATCGATCGTGCTCCACTATTTCGAAAACAATTTTATCTTAGGAGTAACCAAACCAACCATTATGAAAAAGATTTTAGTAGCCGCATTTGCCGGACTGGCTTGCTTATTTACATCGTGCAACGAAACTGCTGAAAGCGCCAAAAGCAGTAACGAAAGTGGACTGGCGCAAAAAAATCTTGCTGCCAACAGCCTGATCATGAAAGCTTTTCAAACAGGCGACACCAGCGGTATAGACGGCGTTGTTTCGCCCGACTTTATTGACCATACCGACAGGGGCGATATGAAAGGAACGGATAGCCTGAAAGCAATGATCAAATGGGCGCAAACGAATATGAAGGATATGAAAGCAGAAACCATACGCGACCTGGCAGATGATGAGTACGTGTTTAGCTGGGTTCGCTATACCGGCACCAGCGATGGAAGTATGGGTATGCCTGCAGGACCATACGATATGAAGTCGATGGAGATATCGAAATACAAAGATGGCAAAGCTATAGAACACTGGGCTTATATGGATGCGCGTGAAGTGATGAAGATGATGGCAGCGCAACCCGCCACTACTTTAAAGGATACCAGTGCGAAAAAGTAAGCGGTAATATTTGTTGTGAAGCACCTGCCTTTGCGGGTGCTTTTGTTTATGTGCTTTCGTATAACTTATCAATGTTAGCCTGAGGCTTGTGATAGGTTTGGTAGATTATTACTTGTTTTGCCTTTTCAATTCAATATGCATTCTCAGCAGGTCATATTTAAAAGAAGGCAGTTCATTTATAATAACGTTCCAGATTAATTGCAAATCTGTCCCAAAATATTCGTGGATAAGACGGTTTCTCATGCCTTTGATCGCAGCCCAGGGAATTTGGTTTTCCTTTTCCTTTATCTCGCCAGGTAGTACAGATGCAGCTTCACCGATAACTTGAATGTTATAAAGACAAGCTTCTACTAACATATCATTTTCAGTAAACTCATCAAACGAAATGTTATTAGTATAAGATTGTATATGCTAAATGCATTTTAAAATGTCGTTAACTATTTGAGAAGGTTTTCTTTCAGACATACACAATATCCTTTGCAACGTTTTGCAAATATTCAGTTTTAATGGAACGCCGGGGTACTACATCGGTTTTAATACCGAATAAGCTTTCTATTTCATCAGCCATCATAATAAAGTTTAATCCCATTGCTTCCGAAATATCTACGGCTATATCAATATCACTTTCAGAAGTGGCTTCACCACGTGCATACGATCCGAACACGCCTAACCGCAAAACAGGATATTTTATTTGCAAAACCGGCTTATGTTTGCGAAGCTTCTCTAAAATTGTTTGAAGTGTGTACATAAACGCAATTTAATTTTTAAGGAATGCCTTTCACCGGGCTTAAGGCAAAATAAAAACCCTCTGGTGTGCAGGCGCGAAAGTGTACAACAGCCGTGTGCTTAAAACCCAACAACAATTACCTGGAAACAATGTCCTTTCCAAACGGCATTAATGAAACTTCAATCAATTTAAAATGTTGCAACCCGAATGGAATACCGATAACAGTTACACAAAGCAGGCAACCAAATAGCAGGTGGTTGAGTGCGGTGTAAAACCCACCGCAAAAAATCCATAGGATATTAAAAAATAAGGAAAGGCAACCCGATGCAGAACCATTACTCACCGCCTGCAAGCCAAATGGTCGCAAAACAAAACCGGCAATTTTAAAACACTGTATACCGAATGGGATACCAACAATGGTAATGCAAAGTACCAGTCCGCCGATAACATAACAGAGTGCGGCAAAAAAGCCACCGAAGATGATCCAGATGATGTTGCCGAGGAGGTTATCTATTCGCATGGG
>JANPIA010000076.1:0-2194 GCA_031424735.1 Segetibacter sp. | reverse complement strand
ACAAGATGCAATGAAATGCAGCACCGCTGTAATTGAAGGCTTGCGCAAAATGAAGAATACCCTTTTCATCCTTTCAACGCATTTATACGAGATAGGTGAGAACCTGCAACAATACCCAAACATACAATTCAGGTATTTTGAAACCAGTGTTGACGACGACCAGCTCGTTTTTAATTACCAGTTAAAAAACGGTATCAGTAATGATCGCCTCGGCTACCTTATTTTGAAGAGGGAAGGCGTGGTAAAAATGCTTGAAAGTTTGTGACCTTCATATGCCTATGAATCCAGTTTTTTTCACTTTACTTTTATTGAACAGATAAGGAAAAGCTACCGTGGGATTTTGGGGCACGATTTTTTACTAAATAGCGAGAGCAAATATTTACATGAAAACAATCCACTTCCTCGCTGCCTTCCTATTTTTTACAGTAGTGAATGCACAAACTATTTTAGCACAACCAACAACAGACACGTTAACCCATAAAACACTTGCCGCCGGCAAGCAATATAAAAGCAACGGCATGGGCACATTTTTCTGGGGTAAGAATTACAGGAAAGAATGGGCTCAACCCATTACCATACAAGTTTTAAACATGGACACGGCCAAGGGCGGACTGATGCCTGATAAAGCAGGCGGCGGCAATCAAACAAAATCGCTTCACTTAAAAACCAGCGACGACAGAACCTTTACTTTCCGCTCGGTTGATAAATCGCTCGGCAAGGTTCTGCCAAAAATTTTTCTCAACACTTTCATTGAAGACAAAACGAATGACCTGGTTTCAATGTCACATCCTTATGGTGCATTGGCTGTGCCCTATATGGCTGAAAAGGCCAACATACCACATAGCACTCCGCAATACGTTTATGTTAAGGAGCAACCTGCCTTAGATAGTTTCAACAAAAAATTTGGCAATACATTTTACCTGTTTGAAGAGCGTGCTTCCGGTAACTGGAGCAGCGGAGCCAACATGGGTAATTTTGACAAATACATTGGTACGGATAAAGTAATAGAAAAACTTTTGGAAGACAATGATTATACTACCGACCAGCGTGCTTTCACAAGAGCCAGATTGTTTGATATGCTGATAGGCGACTGGGACCGGCACGAAGACCAATGGAAATGGGGAAAGGTAGACGGTGGCAAAACACAGATTTATGTACCGGTTCCATCCGATAGGGACCAGGCATTTTCAAAACATGGTGGGTTGCTTTTAAACCTTGCCATGGCTGCCAGCGGCATTAAGTATATGCCTAGTTTTAGTAGCAACCTGGAAGATGTTCCCAACTTTAATTTTGAACAACGTGGTGTTGACAGGTTATTTACCAACAAACTCAATCTTAACGATTGGCAGGTTATTGCTACTGCCATGCAACAAGCCCTTACCAACGAAGTGATAGAAACCTCCGTTAAACAACTGCCATCGCAAATTTTTTCTATCTCCGGTAACGACCTGATTAGAAAACTTCAATCTCGCCGCGATCGCTTGCTTGACTACGCAACTTCTTATTATCGTTTCCTGGCAAAAGAAGTGGAAGTTTTAGGATCGAAAGACACTGAACATTTTACTGTAAAACGATTGAACGAACAGGAAACGTTATTGCAATTGTTCAAGATAACCAACGACGGCAAAATAAAAGATAAGCCTTATTACGAGCGAACTTTTAATACCAATGAAACCCATGAAATAAGATTGTTTGGACTTTCCGGCAAAGATGTTTTTTCGATTGAAGGAACAGGTAACAGTACACTGGTTAGAATTATTGGCGGCGATAAAAAAGACTCAATCATCAACTCAGCTAAAGCTGCACCGCGTTATTTGCATGTGTACGATGATGCCGGAACCTACATTAGCAAAGGCGCTGGTTTAAAGTTGCATGCCACCAGCGATACATCAAAATACTCGTACCAATACCGCAACTTCAAATACGACAAAAAAGGATTTACGCCCATCTTATTCTTCAACTATATGGACCGTTTGTTTGTGGGGTTAGGCTACCAGTTTATACACCATAAATGGAAGAAGGAACCTTTTGCCTGGAAGCAAAAAATAGATGTTCATTATTCCATTTCGCAAAAAACATTCAGTGTATTATACGATGGTTTATTCCCACATAAACTTGGCAAGTCCGACCTTGTTTTAAAAGCCTTTTACGACCAGGTTTTATGGACCAACTTTTTTGGCTTAGGTAATGAAAC
>JANPIA010000075.1:0-24887 GCA_031424735.1 Segetibacter sp. | reverse complement strand
CTAACTTAACGATGGGTCAAATTGAGTTTATTAAACAGTGGATCATAAAAGGCGCTCCAAAAACAGGAAGTGTTGTTGATGAAAGTATTTTGGTTAATAAAATGGTGTGCTCAAAAGCTTTTGTACCGATGGCTGCACCTGCCCCTGCGGAAGGTTTCCAGTTGTCGATCAATTCATTTAGTGTAAGCCCTAACACCGAGCGTGAAGTATTCGTAAACAGAAATACGCCAAATACGTCTACTGTTTATGTAAATAAGTTTGTTACACAAGGACGACCAAACAGCCATCACTTTGTTTTGTACGGCTTTCAAAACTCAGTTGTGCTACCACCGGCAAACATTATGCGGGACTTATATAACGCTGATGGAACCGTTAACATCGTAACGTTTGCGCAAATGCAAAATCATGTATTTCTGGGCGGTGGTACAGATGTGAACACGACGTACACTTTTCCGGCGGGTGTGGCACTAAAGGTTCTGCCCGCAACATCGCTCGACCTTAATGCGCATTATTTTAATAAACAAACCACCAGCCTCACCGGCGAAAATTATATCAACCTATACACAGTGCCGCAGGCAAATGTTGTTAAAGAAGCCCAATCTATAAACTTCGGTAATTACAATTTTTCCGTTCCGGCAAACTCACGCAAAACCATCACCACGGATTTTACTTTTGGCAAGGCGGTAACGGTCATCACCCTCACCTCGCACTTTCATAAAATGGGAGAGAAGTTTCAAATAAAAATATTAGGTGGAACCCGTAATGGAGAGGTGGTGTACGAAAACACAGATTGGGAGCACCCATTGGTTGTTAACCTTGTCGCCCCCATTCAATTGAAAGCCGGAGAAGGATTAACCAGCGTTGTAACTTATAACAATACTACCTCCAAAACCATCAATTTTGGTTTAACCAGCGAGGATGAAATGAATATTATTTTCGGATATTATTATTGAAGTAACATTCATTTTTGGGGCGGGGTAATATTCATATTTGTCGGGTGGAATTCTATACAAAGTGGATAAGGATGTTGGTTTTTTATATTCGGTAAACACTATTTATGACAAAAAATACTACACAGATATTATTGCAATCAATGATCACACTTTCCAGTGCGGCACTTGGGTTGGTAGCTGCGCTTGCATGGAACGATGCGATAAAGGAGAGCATCAGGAGATTATTAGGCGGCAATGATAGCCTCTCCTCCAAATATATTTATGCAATATTCGCTACCGCTATTGCAGTAATTGTTGTGCTGATTCTGGCACGCCTAGCCGCCAAGGTAGGCGGTGAAGCGGCAATAAGCCGCGAGGCCGACGGTTAGCCTACACGCATTCTTTATGTAGGCTCAACAACCTATTTATTCGGTTGCTCAACGGCTTTTTTTCAAATGCCAAGTGTAGCTGGGTTACTATATTCTTCCGTGGTAGTTCCTCAAAACATAACAGAACCCGGCAGTAACGGAATGAAAAAGTCTAAAAACAGTAACTCATTATTCACTATTCAGCATTCACGATTGACCATTCACTTTTCACTAATTTCGCCACTTCATTTTATTAAAACAGCCATTTATGAACCTTGGATATTTTAGTTACCCCATGCCAACTAACGAACCGGTGTTGCAGTATGCTCCCGGTAGCCCCGAAAGAGCAACCCTGAAAAATGTGTTGGTGGAGTTGAAAAGAAAACCGGTTGACATACCCATGTACATCGGAAGTAAAATTGTAAAAACCGGTAATAAAGTTGCCATCCATCCGCCGCACGAAAGGGTGCATACACTGGGCTATTTTCATGCAGGTGAGGAAAAGCATGTAACCCAGGCGATAGATGCAGCTATGAAAGCACATGCAACCTGGAGCACTACTTCGTGGGAGCAACGGGCTGGTATATTTTTAAAAGCTGCAGACCTTCTCGCTACTAAATATCGCCCATACATAAATGCAGCAACTATGCTTGGGCAAAGTAAAAATGCTTATCAGGCTGAGATTGATGCCGCTTGCGAACTAATAGACTTCCTGCGTTTCAACGTTCATTTTTTGAGCGAGATATATAAGCAGCAACCCATCTCTTCGCCGGGCATGCACAACCGTATGGAGTGGCGCGCACTGGAAGGTTTTGTGCTTGCTGTTACTCCGTTCAATTTTACTGCTATTGGTGGCAACCTGCCAACAAGCGCTGCCATGTGTGGCAACGTGGTGGTTTGGAAGGCTGCCAACACCCAAATATATTCGGCTCAAATGTTTATGCGTGTTTTAAAAGAGGCCGGTTTGCCCGATGGTGTGATCAACCTTATTTATGTGGATGGTCCAACAATCGGCAAAGTTTGTTTGAGCCATCGCGATTTTGCGGGTGTTCATTTTACCGGTTCAACCGGTGTTTTTAATGGCATGTGGAAAACGATAGGAGAGAATGTCGGCAGGTAAAAATCGTACCCGCGTATTGTAGGTGAAACAGGTGGGAAAGATTTAGTGATGGTTCATAAGAGCGCTAATGTGGATACGGTGGTGACTGCTTTAGCCCGTGGTGCTTTCGAATTCCAGGGACAAAAATGTTCGGCGGCATCCAGGGCCTATTTGCCTTCTAACCTTGCGGAGGAAATAAAGTCCAAACTGGTAGCAGCTATAAAAACTATGAAGATGGGGAGCGTGGAAGACTTTGGCAATTTTGTAAATGCGGTGATAGACGAAAAGAGTTTTGACCGCATAAAAACGTATATCGATAATGTAAAGAAAGATAGGAAGACGAGCATTTTAATTGGCGGCAGGTGCGATAAAACGGAAGGGTTTTTTATAGAGCCCACAGTGATTGAAACAAAAGATCCGCGCTATGTTACAATGTGCGAGGAAATATTCGGACCTGTACTTACGATCTATACCTACGACGCAGAACGTTACGAAGAAACACTTGAACTTCTCGACTCGACATCGCCCTATGCCTTAACCGGCGCCATCATTGCGCAAGACAGGGCGGCTGTTGAAATAGCCACTAATAAACTTCGGAATGCTGCCGGCAATTTTTATATTAACGATAAACCTACCGGTGCAGTAGTTGGCCAGCAACCCTTTGGCGGAGCAAGGGCAAGCGGTACAAACGACAAGGCAGGTAGTATGATCAATCTTTATCGCTGGTTAAGTGCAAGAACAATTAAGGAAACGTATAACCCTGCCGTTAGTTTTGAGTATCCATTTATGATGGCGGATTAGCGGGAGACGGATGTATTAATTCATTCGATAAAACTTTAGCTTCAAATGAAATCATTGTTGACATGCAGCTGCTTTGTTTTATTGCTTGGTACTCCGGTTGCCGGCATTCCGCTTTCAAGGATGCACCAACCCATAGAACTTTTTAGAATGGTTGTGGAAGATGTTTATTCAATTGCCGGTGTGGGGGTAATGTCCATGGGGACTATTGACAGCGGTGTAGTAAGGATGAATGATAAATTACTGCTTACAGGTAATGGCGATAAAATTTTTACGGTATTGGTGAGCATGATCGGAAAAAATGGAAAGCGGGTAGACTCAGCAAAAGCGGGCGATAAAGTTGATATTAATTTGCGCGGCATTACGAAAGAAGAAGTTCGCAGAAAAATAATTTTGACAGGTATTTCGCCTGAATAATACAGTTTATTTATGGAGTGGATTAATGGTGAATACATCATCAGCACCAACAAGCAAAAACTGGATGTGCATTATGTACACCAGTATCTTTCAACCCAATCCTATTGGGCGCAACATATACCCGAGGCCGTGGTCCGCAAATCCATTATCGGTTCAATGTGCTTTGGTTTGTACATAAAAGATAGGCAAGGTGGCTTTGCACGGGTGATTACAGACAATGCCACGTTTGCTTACCTGGCAGATGTTTTTATTGAAGGGGAATGGCGCGGTCGTGGCCTTTCCAAATGGATGATGGATGTGATTTTATCGCACCCTGAATTGCAGGGGTTACGCAATATGATGTTGGGCACCCGCGATGCTCATGGGCTGTATAGCAAATTTGGATTTACACCGCTTGCCGATCCCACACGTTTTATGCAATTGCGCTTTCCGGATTGTTACAAACCGGGCCAATAACATTTTAACCTTTGGTTGGCAAGGTGGGGAAAACCGGGGGGCATGGTATTAGTGACATTGAAATAAACTAAAATTTTTGTTATGGATAAGATGGAAAAATTGAAAATGATGGATAAGATCATTCGTGAACTGGAAGATGTTACAAACAGTGAAACTGCCCTACTCAAAAAAATTGCGCAGCTCGAAACAGAGAATATCAATCTCGGCGATAAGATTCTTGATGAAAAGTTGCCATCTATATTTGAACATGCTGATGAGATGCTTACACAAACAACTGCGTTGCAAACCGAATACAACGAGCGGCGCGAAACATTTGTAAAGGATAATAAGTTGGAAGAAGCTATTATAGCAGCATCGTTAACGCCTGCCTAAATGCTTTTGTATAAAAAACGAACACGTGGTAAATCGCCACGTGTTTTTTATTTGCCCTGATTTGTTTTTGTAATGTGTTGAGATTGGCTGCAAAGTGTAAGATTTGTTATGAATCCAACGCAAAGCGCTTTAGAAATTTGGGTGGCAAATTATTTTAATCTTAAGTTTCAATTGTTCTGTATTATGCAGGTTAATACGTCTATTTTTATACAAAAAAATTGTTGATTTATGTTGTGGTACGAAGATGAGGTTAAAAGGCTGGAAGCAGATATAAGCCAATTAAATTACCTGCCCGGATTGATTTTTTACGGCAGTTCTTCTATACGTTTATGGGATTCTCTGGAGGATGATTTTGAAGATTATTCGCCTTTGAACCTTGGCTTTGGTGGTTCTACACTTGCTGCCTGCGCCTGGTTTTTTCAGCGGATATATAAAAATTTACAGCCCCGTTCAATCATTATATATGCCGGTGATAACGACCTGGGCGATGGCAGGCATCCCGAAGAAGTATTTGTTTTTTTTAAAGAATTGATCAGTGAGATCAGGCTGAAGTATGGGGATATTCCCGTTGGCTATATTTCAGTAAAACCGAGTATCAGCCGTTGGGATATTCTGGAGCATATACGACATACCAATAAACTGATTGAAGAAGAAATTGCCTGTATGGGTGACAGCACTTATTTTATAAATGTACATGATAGCATGACGGATAAAGCCGGCTATCCAAATCGCGAATTTCTCGATCCCGATGGATTGCACATGAATGCAAAAGGTTACGCTTTGTGGAAAGAAAAAATAATGGGCGATGCGGAGGATGGCAAATTAAAACTCTATAAAAATGATGCTGCATAGTTACTTAAAAGCTGGTGCAGCGTGTACACCTTTACCATGAACAGAGAATATCAACGATGGTTCAGCCCAAACCTGCAAAGGGATATGGAACTGTTGATATTCGGCGATCGTGGTAAGCCGATCCTGTTTTTCCCCACACGAACTGCACGTTTTTACGATTATGAAGATTGGGGTGTGATCGCGTCCTTGAAGGAACAGATCACCTCCGGTAAAATACAGGTGTACTGTGTTGACAGTGCCGACACGGAAAGTTTTTATTGCAAAACAATTGCTCCTTCCGATCGAATTCAAAAGCATCTGTTGTTTGAAAAGTATATTCTCAACGAGGTTATCCCGCTTATAAAATACAAGAACAAAAACCCCTATATCATTTCGGCCGGTTGCAGCCTTGGCGCTTATCATGCGGTTAACATCGCTTTCCGGTACCCGCACTTATTTAAAAAGGTAATTGGTATGAGCGGCCGATACGATCTTACCCTGAAGCTTCAATACTTCGATGATTTGTTTGAAGGTTTTTGGGATGAGCATATTTATTTCAATATGCCCACGCAGTATATTCAAAACTTTACCAACCGGCAAACCATCCGTGCTTTACAAAAATTGGAGATAATTTTAGTGATTGGGCTGGAAGATGCGTTTCTGCAAAATAACATTGAGCTTAGTGAGCAGCTCTCAAAAAAAAGCATCAGTAATACACTTTACTTTTGGGAAGGCGAGGCGCACAAAGCAAGGTTCTGGAGCGAAATGTTGAAAATGTATCTACTGTAATTTTCACCGGCAACTACCCTGTAGGCACATTCTTCTACCATGTTGTCAAACGTAATTTCTTTACAGTCCACTTTTGTAATTATTTGGAACAACTGTGTACAGTATAGTGTAAGCATTTAAAAAATAATGATGTACTTTTTCATTGTCGTATAGTTTGTTTTAGTAGGTTAGTACCCCAACGAAGCAAGCTGTGGTTTAATGATAAACACTGTAAAATAGCCTAAATGCAAAAGCACAATTGTTCATCAGCTACCGATGAATTGCCAAATGAGAAATTCAATTGCCAGGCACCAAGTTTATTTGTTATACCTCCATTGTACGAAGATGATATGTGTGGAAAAAATAAGGTCGATTTTTCTAAAATTAAACATCTTGAGAGCCAATACAGGATGCTTCACGAAATGTTACAATCTTATATGGTTCGTTGTTCTCTTAATTCGGAACGAACACGTGCCGCCATTGAAACAAGTTCCTTTCTTTTAAAAAAATTTGCAACAAAAAGAACCAAATAGAATAGGTGCTTTTCCTCCCGATCGCACGTTTATAAGATCCATTGTATAACCTAAGTTGGATTTTGTAGTTACAGTTAGTTATGATGGTGGCCAATTTTTCGGAGCTCCATATTCTGTTTGAATATTGCTACTCACATAATTTTACCTTCAGTTTTTATACGATCTGTCTTTCATGAAGAAAAAATCTCATAAAGAAAGTATTGATGCCCGTAAGCCTATAGCCATTGTTGGCATTGGTGCTTCGGCCGGTGGCTTGAATGCCATAAAAAAGCTTCTTTCAAATTTGCCCGTTGATACCAACATGGCTTTTGTATATGTACAACACCTGCATCCAACCAGTGAGAGCGCCCTGGTGCCACTATTGCAACGTGTTACCCCAATGAAAGTTTTGCAGGCGGTAAATGGCATAACACCTGCAGCTAATGAAATTATCATCATTCCTCCCAACAAGGAAATGATTTTGTCGTCAGGAAAAATCAAGCTTTCGGCTCGTCCCGGGCAGGGTGGCTTTTTACCAATCGACCGTTTCCTGCTTTCGCTTGCAAAGGAACAATTGCCGATCATCGGCATTATATTATCAGGTAGTTTGTCGGATGGCGCACTTGGTTTAAAGGCTGTAAAAGAAGCCGGTGGCTTTACGTTTGCACAGGATGAGAGCGCTGAATTTCAGAGTATGCCACAGTCTGCTATTGCAGAAGGTATGGTCGACGCAATTATTTCGCCCGAAGCGATGGCAAAGGAAATAGAGCGTCTTAGTCGCCTGCCACACCTTATGCAAAGTTTAATTGAATATAACGAACAACCACCGCCTGAAACCAGTGTAGCCGAAACAGGTAAAAATGCACTTGATATTAACCCGATAATTGAACTGATAAAAGCTGCAACAGGGGTAGATTTCACACACTATAAAGAAAACACCATCAGGCGCCGGATCGTTCGCCGGATGATACTGACGCGTTTTAAAAAACTACCGGAATATCACTCCTTTCTTAAAGAAAATGCCAGCGAGATTAACCTCCTTTTTAACGACCTCCTTATTAATGTTACCCATTTTTTCAGAGACAGTGAAGCGTTGGATTTTTACAAAGCGAAAATTTTGCCTGCGTTGTTAAATGCAAAGTCGCTTACCAATCCCCTGCGCGTTTGGATACCTGCCTGCTCTACAGGAGAAGAAGCCTATTCCATGGCAATTACAATTTTAGAAACGCTGGGTAGTTCGGCACCTTCAATTGGTATTCAGATTTTTGCCACCGACCTTAGTGAAAATGCAATTGCAAGGGCACGAATGGGTTTGTATTCGGCCAGCGAGGTAATGCATGTTTCGGCGGAAAGACTGGCAAAATTTTTTACCAAAGTTAATGGGCATTACCGTATCGTAAAATCAATCAGGGAGCTATGCGTTTTTGCCGCACACAATGTGTTCAGGGATCCGCCTTTTTCCCGGATCGACCTTGTTACCTGTTGTAATCTTCTCATTTATCTGAACGCGACTTTACAGAAAAAAGTGATTTCAAATTTTCATTATGCATTGAATGCTTCGGGGTATCTGATATTGGGTAAAGCAGAATCGGTTGGTAACGCGGAACACTTGTTTAAGCAGGTAGATAAAAAGACAAAGCTCTACGGCAAAAAAAGCGATGAAACCTCTCGCAGCATTTTTGATTCAAGCTACCAGATACCCGATACAGAAAAAAGCGTATTAAGTTTCAAAAGAAAGAAACCACAAAAAGAGATCATCGAACCTAAAAATATTGACCGTGTAATAGACAACCTTTTGCTTACACAATTTGCACCTGCTGCGCTTGTTATAAACCACGATATGGATATTCTACAGTTCCGCGGTTCAACTTCTGTTTTTCTCGAACCACTGCCCGGAAAAGCAAGCCTCCATCTGCTTAAAATGGCCCGCCCCGGTCTTGCACTTGAACTGCGAAGTGCAGTTCAAAAAACCATCTCAAGCGGTTTACCGGTAAGGCGAACCGGGGTTCACATCAACTACAAAAACCAGGTGTACGATGTGAGTTTTGAGGTATTGCCACTGGAAACATCTTTTGAAAATCCGTTGTTAATGGTAGTGTTGGAAGAGAACAGGGTGTTGGAAGTAACCGCCACGCAAACCAAGGACCGCCGCGTAAAGCAGGTGGAAGCAGAATTGATTGCTTTGCGGGAGGATATGCGTTCCATATTAGATCAGCAGGAAAGTGCAAACGAGGAGTTGCAGTCTGCCAACGAAGAGATCGTGTCGAGCAATGAAGAATTACAAAGTATAAACGAAGAGCTGGAAACGTCGAAAGAAGAAGTTGAATCGAGCAACGAAGAATTGATGACCATAAACCAGGAGCTGCAGGTGCGCAATCAGCAGCTCGCTGAGTCGCATGAGTATACGGAAGCGGTTATTGAAACAATCAGGGAGGCGGTGCTGATACTGGATCATAATTTACGGGTAAAGATGGCGAATAATGCATTCTATAAAATCTTCCGGTTGCAACCAAAAAATGTAGAAGGGTACTTTATTTACGAAGTAGGAAATGGAGCCTGGATGATTGCAAAGTTGCAGGAGCTTTTAGAGGATATACTGCCAAAGAATACGCAGATAGAGTCGTTTGAAATGAAACATACGTTTGATGGTATTGGTGAGAAGATATTGATGCTCAGTGCAAGAAGGATAAACCAAAAATCGCGCAAGCAATCGTTTATTTTACTTGCTATCGAAGATATTACGGAGCACCGCCACGCAAAGCTTTTATTGCAGGAAAGAGAGGCATGGCTACGCAATATGTCGGACAATGTGCCGGTAATGATTTGGGTTGCAGGCACCGACAAAAACTTTACCTATCTAAACAAAACATGGCTTGCCTTTACCGGCAAAACACTTGCAAATGAGGTGGGCATTGGCTGGACAGAAGGCGTGCACAAAAACGATCTGGAAAAAACATTAACGATCTTTCATGAAAGCTTCAATAAGAAAGAACCATTTATTGCGGAATACCGGATGAAGCGATTTGATGGTGAATACAAACTGGTAAAAAACCAGGCGGTTCCCAGTTTTGATGCAAATAATATTTTTACCGGATACATTGGGTCTTGTGTAGAAATTTAGAAGGAGATAATAAAAGACACCGATAAAAAAAACCCAACAGGTCTCAACGATCTGTTGGGTATGTATGACAGCTTTAAATTTTGTGTTTATATATCGATCGCCTCGCCATAAGCAGCGGCAGTGGCTTCCTTTACACCTTCGCTCATAGTTGGATGTGGGTGAATAGCATTTAAAATTTCGTGCGCCGTCGTCTCCAGTTTGCGGGCTACGGAAACTTCTGCAATCAACTCCGTTACACTGTTGCCTATCATATGCGCTCCTAAAAACTCGCCATACTTAGCATCGAAAATAACTTTTACAAAACCTTCGGTACTACCAGCCGCACTTGCCTTGCCGCTTGCCATAAACGGAAACTTCCCCACCTTAATTTCGTAACCTGCATCTTTAGCTGCTTTCTCTGTGTAACCAATGCTCGCAATTTCGGGGGAGCAATAAGTACAGCCCGGTATATTATTATAATCAATACCGTCTGGAAGGTGCTTATGTTTCTTTTCGTTGTAGGCTATAAATTCTGCAACGTTTACCCCTTCTTTACCTGCAACGTGAGCCAACGCCTGCCCCGGCGAGCAATCGCCAATAGCATAAATACCGGGTACGTTTGTTTGCCCGTATTTATCAACCGTAATCTTTCCTTTCTCTGTTTTAATACCAAGGGCTTCCAATCCAATGTCTTCAATATTCGCAACTACACCAACAGCGCTCAATACCACCTCTGCTTCCAGGGTTACTTCGCCATTTTGTGTTTTCACTTTTGCCTTTAAAATATCGCCGGAGGTGTCCACTGCTTCAACACTTGCATTGGTCATTATTTCAATGCCCTGCTTTTTAAATTGCTTCTCCAGTTCTTTTGATATGTCCTCATCTTCAACGGGAACTACACGCGGCATAAACTCAACAATGGTAACCTTGGTACCAAGGCTGTTGTAGAAGTAAGCAAACTCAACACCTATAGCGCCACTGCCCACCACGATCATTGATTTTGGTTGTGTTGGCAGTACCATTGCTTCGCGATAGCCGATTATTTTTTTACCATCGACAGGAAGGTTGGGTAATTGACGACCACGTCCGCCTGTGGCAATAACAATGTGTTTCGCTTCAACTATTTGCTTATTATTATCGGCGCCGGTTACTTCTAATTGGCCTTTTGCTTTTAGTCGTCCGTATCCCATTATCACGTCAATTTTATTCTTCTTCATTAAAAACTGAACACCCTTGCTCATTTTATCTGCAACACCTCTACTACGTTTTATCACCCCTTCAAAATTGTGTGCTACACCGGTTGCCTGTATACCATAATCGTTAGAATGTTTCAGATATTCATATACCTGCGCGCTTTTAAGCAATGCCTTTGTTGGTATGCATCCCCAGTTGAGGCAAACGCCACCAAGACTTTCTTTTTCTACAATAGCCACTTTAAAACCGAGTTGAGCGGCGCGGATAGCAGCCGGATAACCACCGGGGCCGCTTCCTAAAACTATTACGTCGTAAGCCATATTTGTTTTTTGGTTGATGAATGTTTGTAGTTGGTTGCAGATCATTCACCATTTGAATTGGCATCAATCGTCAATCAACCGATTAGGCAGCGAAATTACTGGTAAAGGTTCATATAGCAAAAGCAAGCCTTTTACCGAAAACATCCCATCACAACAGGTGGTACTACTTTTTAATAAATGGTTTCTCATTAAAAAACGCTTATGAATAATGCTTTACCCGTTGTTTTCGCTAAGCTAACGCTACACGCCTTTTCACAAGATTGAAAGGGTGAAAAAGATCAAATCACAATTTTCAAATAACGATATTTGAAGCGTGAAATACATCTGTACATTTTGTTTTCTTTTAGTGGGCATTAAACTTTTAGGCCAGGGAACCAGGGCGGCAAACCAAAACCCCGGTTTAATTGTAGGTACGCTGGTTGAAGGTGAAACGGGTAAGGCTATTGCCGGCGCCACCATTTCTATTCTTCGATTAGGCGACAGTTTTTTTGTACGAAATGAGCTGTCTGATAAAAACGGCAGTTTTGAAATTGAACATTTGCCTTTCGGATTGTACAGGCTGTTTATTTCGAACATGGGTTTTTCAAAACTGACGCTCGATAGCATACATATTCGTGGAGAGCGGTACGACTTTAATTTGGGTGATGTCAGGTTGCAACGTTCTTCAGCGGAGCTTGCCGAAGTAATTGTTTATGCTGAAAAACCCCTGATAGAAAATAAGGATGGAAAGATCACCTACAATGTTGGTGAAAGCGCTTTAAGTAGCGGATCAACCACAGCGGAGTTGCTCAAGAGTATGCCAATGATCTCCAACGATCCCAACGGTAAAGTATTATTGAAAGGGAAGGAACCCAAAATATTGATTGATGATAAACCCACAGACCTTTCCGCAGCCCAGTTAACCGACTTGCTGGAAAGTCTTCCCGGCAACAGCATTGAGCGTATCGAGCTAATGACCAACCCGCCTCCCCAATATGCAACCGAAGCTGGTGGTGTCATCAACATTGTTACAAAAAAAGGAAAGATAGGATGGGTTGGCAGGCTTGTGTTAAGTACCGGAACACGTGGCGAAGGAAACCTGTCTAACAATCTATCGTACCGAAATAAGAAGTTTTCATTTGCTTCTACCATTGGTATTGGTGCCAGCAAATTAAACGGCAGCAATTACAGTCGCCGCCAAAATTTTTATAAGGACTCCACCAATTATTTCAACACCGACACTTACTTTAAAACAAAGAACCTGCGGCCAAACATACGTTTGCAGGGCGACTACGAGTTTAATAAAAACAGCAGCCTGAATGTTGTTTTTCAAAACAATCTTAATTATTTCGATAACCATAGTTTTACCCAATACACCAACATCAACCGAAACCAGGAAATTTATAAACTCAGTACAAGAGACAATGCAACCAATGGAGATGGTTATAACAACGGGCTAACCGTATCGTACACATGGCGGGGTAAAAGTTATATTGAAAGATTGCAGGTAATAGCCGCCGGAAATTTTGGCAAGAACGATAATGGAAGAAATTTTTACCAGGAATTTCTTCAGCCAAACTTTCAGCCCTTGGGCATCGACTCTACCCAAAACCAGGCTACCAATGTTTACAGCAATGCCTATTCGTTAAGGGTGAATTATGATAAGCCGCTAAAAATTAAAGGGGCTGTTTTTTCGAGTGGTATATCGCTTGGCAGAAACAATTTTCACAATGTTCTCAACACTAAATTTTTAAAAAAGCTGGAACGCGAATTTGTGTTGAATGATTTGTTAAGTACCGATTTCAGGTTTCATCAAACCATTAATACGGCACGTGCCGGACTAACACTCCTGTTCCCAAAAAATTGGCGGATTACGGGTGGCGCACAGGCAGAACAAACCATATCGCAATTTGAGTTCATAAAAGGAAATGCACCTGACGTAAGCAATACCTACTGGAATGTATTGCCTAACATTACCATCCGGAAAGAGTTTGATAAAACCTTCAACGCCTCGCTGGTGTACCGGGCAAGTATTCGTCGCCCCGGTATTGGCGAACTAAACCCGAGCATTGATTACAACGACCCCTACAACGTACGCTTCGGCAACCCGTACCTGCTGCCATCGCTTGCTGATAACTTCGACCTGAATATCAACTTATCTAAAGGCAAATTTTACCTGAATAGTTCGGTTGGTTATAATAGGGTAAAAGATATTTTTAACACGATACGCACACTGATTGAGTCGGGTAAAACACAGGTAACGTGGCAAAATATTTCGGATCGTAACGAGTATGAAGCAAGCATGTGGGGCGGCTATACTTTCAATAAAAAATTACGTGTTAATGCCAGCGCTGGCTACAGTTTTAACGAGTACAGCGAAACCGATAAAAAGCTGTTTAAGTATAGAAATGGGGGAACATTTTATACAAGCTTCAACTATAGCTTTATTCCAAACCCGCTCACTACATTTGATGGAAACCTGCGCTACAGCAGCTTTGCTGATCCGCAGGGCAGGGCAAAAAGTAACCTGGTGATGAACATTGGTGTACAACGCAAGTTCTTCAACAAACGCTTGTCTGTTACGCTGAATGTAATTGATCCGCTCAGGTCGCAGCGGTACACTACTTATACTTATGGCTCCAATTTTATGTTGGAAAATTACAATTCTGCCAATACAAAAAATTACCGGTTATCTATTGGTTACCAGTTAAACAGGGTGCAAAAAAGTAAGCTTACAGATAAGCAAAAAAAGGCAGCAGTAGAAAAGGCGCAGAAAAGCAAAACAACGGCTCCAAAATAGTTTTGATAAAGCCCTATTCAAGTCAATTTATACTGGCAGGTTGCGGGGTGATTTTCTTAGCAAGCCAGCTATCTTTTACAGGTATCATCCAATCAGTTAGTAATGCTTCTTTATCCAGAACAACGTTGTTGAAGTAGATGGTATCAGGGGTGATGAAATTATTTTCAACTGCGTATTTCAACTGTGATAAGTGTATCAACTGAACTTTATCTTTAATAAAAAATGCCAGGGACTGACGGTTAAACATATCGACGTTGAATCTTTCTTCAATCGACTTTATCAACCGTACAGAGCTATCTGTGCTGCAGCCGCTAACACCGGATTGCGTTTCATCTGCCATCAAAACAATAAATTGCCCGAAAAAAAGGTTGGCGTATCCCTTTACTACGTCGCCATGCGAGCGCCATCCATTTACAAATTCGTTGAGCATATCTTCTATTTCTAACGCTTCACTCATTAAAAAAAGCCGGCTTGCCTGGTACACCCAAACCTTTGATGAAGGATGAAAATCTTCCGGTATCAATGACTTACAATCTGCGTTCATTTTAAAATATTTTATTCAGGGTTATTATTATTTTCAATAACATGGTCAACACAAAATTACGATTGGTTAACCTGCTTTGTCTATTTTTTATCGCGCTTTATCTCAATGAGCTTTGTATTATCCTTTTGCCATGTTTCCCACTTTCCATCTTTTATTTCAGCCAACTCTTTGTAAGTGTACACTACGGAAGAAGTTTCGTTGTAATGATTCAGCAGGTAGTCGGAGCTGGCATCAGCAGCCATTTTACTACGCATAAACACTAGCCCACTGTCGTTAATTTCTTTCAATTTCAAATAATGAACCCATCGCTTTCCATCATCTTCATAGCGCTTGATCTTATAAACATCACCTATTTGGGGAGATGAAAAGTATAATGCTACAGACTGTTTTCTTTCCGTATCAATATAAAATAAATAGCAGGCGAGCGCTATTGCTATCCCGGCAAATAAATAAAGAAGTTGCTTGCCACCTATCATACTTTCTTTTTGATTAAGCCATACCTGCCGCAACCAATTCAGCTACGTCCATTACCTTAACCTCATCCTGCTCTTTATTTTTTACACCGTCGGTTAACATGGTATTGCAAAACGGGCAGGCGGCAGCAATTATGTTTGCACCTGTTTCAATGGCTTCGTTTGTGCGTTCAAAGTTTATGCGGGTGGTGCCAGGTTCTTCCTCTTTAAACATTTGTGCGCCACCAGCGCCGCAACATAAACCGTTTACCCTGCAGCGTTTCATCTCTACAAGTTCTGCATCCAGGGTTTCCAAAATTTTTCGGGGCGCTTCATAAATATCGTTCGCTCTTCCCAGGTAGCAACTATCGTGGTAGGTTATGCGTTTGCCTTTAAACACACCGCCTTCCACCATCACTATTTTTCCTTCATCAATCAGTTGCTGTAGCAATGTTGTGTGATGTATAACCTCGTAAGTTCCACCTAATTCCGGGTATTCGTTTTTAAAAATGTTGAAGCAATGCGGGCAGGTTGTAACTATTTTTTTGATACCATAGCCATTTAATACCTGTATGTTATTGTATGCCATCATCTGGAACATAAACTCGTTACCGGCGCGCCTTGCAGGGTCGCCGGTACAAGCTTCTTCTTTGCCAAGTATCGCATATTTAATTCCGGCTTTCGATAGGATGGTTGCGAAAGCTTTGGTGATTTTTTGTGCACGCTGATCGAAGCTACCCGCACAACCTACCCAAAATAATATTTCGGGGCTTTCACCTGATGCCATCATTTCAGCCATGGTTGGTACCTGCATGTGCTTGTTATTTTTTCAAATGTATTTCAGATTGGTCAGAGCGAAAAATTGGGTCGTGGGTATCAACATGGTTAAACACATAACTGGCAGAACCATCAATCCTTATAACAAGCTGGCACAAAATGCACTCGTTAATAAGTTTACTGTAAAAACATGTGCGGTTGCCGATAAGTGATCGATCACAGTAGTGTCATCAATAGATCGAATAGTTGCCATGATATGGTTGCCGCTTTGTACTTTTGCCACCTTTAAATTTGAACCGCTGAAAAAGACCTGGAAAAAAATTACAAGTTGGGAGCAATGGCCATTCCGGATTATTTATATACCCATCGGCTTTTTGTGGATGTACTATGCTTTAAAGGCAAGGGCGGTTTGGTTTTTTTCCAATGTGAATCCTACACTTGAGTTCTCTGGTTTTGAGGGCGAAACTAAAATGGAGATGTATGACCAGTTGCCTGGAAGCATCTATCCAAAAACCATTTTAATTGAGCTTGGAATAAACTTTGAGATGGTGGTTGAATTGGTGAATGAGCAGGGTTTCACCTTTCCATTTATAGTAAAACCCGATATTGGTACGCAGGGATTGATGGTAAACCGCATCGAAAATTTTGACCAATTGAAACGCTATCACACCATAGCCCCGGTCAACTACCTGGTGCAGGAGTTTATTGATATGCCTATGGAGTTTAGCGTATTCCATATTCGTTATCCCGGTGAAAGGAAGGGCATGGTTACCGGGTTTATATTGAAGGAATATATGGGCGTAACCGGCGACGGAAAACATACTTTGATGCAATTGATACGCAAGCACGATAAAGCTTATCATTATACGCAGGAACTGAGGAAGGTGCACGCCACCCATCTTGAAACGATACTGCCGAAAGGGGAGAAGTACCAGCTTAGTTATAAGGGCAACCACAACAGGGGAGCAAAATTTGTAAATCTTTATAAGGAAATTGATGAGAAACTTTGCCAGGTGTTTGATAAGATTAGCGTACATGCCGGCAAGTTTCACTACGGCAGGTACGATCTCAAAAGCACGTCAATAGAGGATTTGAAGCACGGAATTAATATTTCCATCATTGAGTTCAATGGAGTTGGATCGGAACCCAATCACATTTATGATTGTGGCATGAATTACGCGCAGGCATTAAATGTCCTTTTCAGGCACTGGCAACACATGTATCGAATTGGACGAATTAATTACCGGAGCGGCATACCATATGCAAAATATAGAGAAGGTCGTGTTCAGTTGAAAAGAGCAGGCATCATATTTAAAAAACTTCGCGAAAACGATGGCATTTTGTAGGTGTTAACCAAGCCAACTGTTACACATTTCTGCTACATTGCATCTATAAAATGAACAAATTTGTAAAGGTTTTTTTTGTGGGGATGCTGGTTAGTTTCCTGGGTACTTTGCCGCTCGGAACGTTGAACATAGCAGCCATGCAAATATCCATTACCGATGGGTACACCCCTGCCTTATGGTTTATTTTTGGATGCCTGATTGTAGAAGCGATATATGTAAGGCTTTCACTGGTAGCGATGGATAAGATCAGAAAACATGAACGCATACTTAAAATGCTGGAGTGGTTTACTTTATTAATAGTTGTGGCGTTGGCTATTTCATCGTTTATAGCAGCATCAGCAAACAATGCGGATGCAAAAAATGTGTTGCTTTCAAATACGATGCATCGTTTTTTTCTCGGGTTTTTAATGAGTGCTGTTAATCCGGTGCAAATTCCGTTTTGGTTTGGCTGGAGCACGGTACTATTCACCAAAAAAATATTACTGCCGCGCAACGATCATTACAATCTTTACATAGGTGGCATTGCCGTGGGTACATTACTGGGTAATTGCATATTTATATTTGGCGGGCAATTTATTGTTGATAAACTGAATGCTAATCAAAACACGCTTAACTGGATCATTGGCGGAATATTTTTGCTGACAGCGATCATTCAACTTTGGAAAATGTTGCGCCATACAGATGCTGTGCAGAAGATACATGACATTAAAGAGGAGGAACTTCACCCCGAACGCAAAGCGGAAGATGAAATGCTTGCATATGAATTGCATAACGATAAGAAGTGATAACCCGCCATTGAATCGTTTGTTGTAGTTGTTGGTTATGTTAAGCGCCTAACCCTTTATTTTTTGAATAATAGCCGACGTTGAAAAACCTTCTACTATCGGGTTTATCACTACTCTTCCGCCGTGCGATATAACTTCCCCTGCACCCACAATTGTTTCGTGCGTGTAATCTCCACCTTTCACTAAAACATCCGGCTTTATGGCGGTGATAAGTTCCAGCGGGGTATCCTCGTCAAAAATAATTACCGCATCAACCATTAACAAACTTGCCATCACTATAGCGCGGGCATGCTGGTTATTGATAGGTCGATTTTCACCTTTTAGTTTTCGTGTGCTGGCATCGCTGTTCAGTCCAACAACCAGGTAATCGGCTTCGGATGCGGCTTGCGATAAGGAAGCTATATGCCCCTCATGCAAAATGTCAAAACAACCATTGGTAAATGCAATGGTTTTATCTTTTAATCGCAGCCGGCTTACTTCGTGCAAAAAATTTTGCAGGCTATATATTTTGTTCGGAATGATGTCTGCTTTTTTCATATCCATGTTTCTTTTTATTGTACCAGGGCAATAAGCCCAACGAAATAAATCCAACTATCAAAACAATCAGAAATTGGGCAAACCATTGAAGGTTTCCGTTGGCGAGTCCAATTTCGTAGGGTATGCCATTCTTTTCAAGTATAGTTGCCATGAAAGTTGCATAAGCCCCAAAACCACCGGGCGTAACTATCATGCCAATGCTTGCAAAAGCCAGCGATGAAAGAGCTGTTGGAACACCCAGGTTTTGCGTTCCCACGGTGGCATAAAACCCAAGCCAGGTACCACCAATATAAAGCATCCAGATGCCCAGGCTTGAAAGTATGAATGGTCCTTTTTGCCGCAGGCTTTTTATACTGGATAGTCCGAGCCAGATGCCCTTTAAAACACCCTTAAAAAGCTGAACAATTTTTAAATGCGCAAACTGCCTGAACCAAATTTTAACACCGAAGATGATAACAATTATAATAGCTGCAAACACGCTTAGTTTAACAACTGAAATATCACCGCTTTTTGTTGCAAATATTTTTTTGAAAAGATGGGTTGAATAGTTCAATACAATATCGTATTGGAATATCAGTGCAAATACAAAAACCAACAAAAGGGATATTACATCGAAAGCGCGTTCGGCAACTATGGTTCCTACTAACTTATCTGCCGGCACTTTTTCGTAGCGGGCAAGTATGGTGCATTTTAATACTTCACCTAACCTCGGTACTGCCAGGTTTGCCAGGTAGCCAACCATCACTGCAAAAAAAGTATTTAAAAAAGATGGGTTGTACCCAAGCGGATTCATCAATAATTTCCATCGGTAGGCCCGCAATATGTGGCTCGTAATTAAAAGAACAAATACAGGAAGTACAACCCAGTAACGAGCAGTGAAAAGCGCTTTTTTAAAGTCAGGCCACTTCTCATCTGGTATTTGGTGTAAACTCCACCAAACCAAAAAAATGCCCAACGCCAAAAACAGAATGTATTTTATTATGCCAGGCAATTTTTTCTTCATCAAGGTATCAAATGATTGTTGCAATATAGCGTAATCACAAATAAAGCCCGCCTGTTCAATTAAGCATTAAATTGTCTATCAGGCGTACATCGTTTATGGTAGCTGCTGCCAATGCAATCAACTTTGCCGACCCATCCCATTGCTCAATGGGTACTAGGGTTTCTGCATTTGCAATCATTACATAGTCCACGCTGGAAAAGCCTTCATGCAATAAAAAGTTTTGCGAATAGGAGATCAGCTTTTCAAATGAGGTGGAGGAGAAATTGTTTTTTATATTTCGCAGCGTTTGATAAAGTGCGGCGGCTTTCATTTTGGCATCCGCAGTTAATCGCGTATTCCGGCTGCTCATTGCAAGCCCTGATGGTAAGCGCGACGTTTCACCCACTACTACTTCTATTGGAAGTTTTAAATCAGAGATCAGTTTTTTTATTATCAGGGTTTGCTGGTAATCTTTCTGGCCCAAAAAAAGCTTGTCAGGTTTTACTATGTGTAAAAGTTTATCAACTACCTGGCATACACCCATAAAATGCCCTGGTCTGTGCGCGCCTTCTAAAATGCTTTCGAGTGGGCCTATATCATACCGGTTGGTATCACTTATTCCTTCGGGATATATTTCCCGTATGCCCGGCAAAAACAACACATCACAGTTGGCTTGTTCGAGTAATTGGATGTCGTGGCTTAATGCCACCGGATAGCTTTCAAAATCTTTAGGGTCGTTAAATTGGGTAGGATTAACAAAAATGCTGCTGATGGTTATATCAGCATGTTGATTAGAAAGTTTGATCAGTGAAATATGTCCCTCGTGCAAAGCCCCCATCGTGGGGACAAAGCCCGCCAACTTTTGCGAGAACTTTTGTTTATGTAAAAAATCACGAAGCAAATCAGCCTTGCGAAATAAGATCATTTTGGTGCAGTTATGTGGTTGAAATGCTTACGACAGTGCGTTAAAGAGTTAATTTTCCCTACCTTTGCCCACGCTTTTTTTTAAAGAGCGATTGCGTAAACCTTCACGAATAATGTCAACAAAGAAAAGAATTTTATTCATTGCTAACGAAATGTCTCCCTATTTAGAGCTGACAGAATTTGCCGAGGTTGTAAACAAGCTCGCCATAAAAAGCAATGATACAGGTTTGGAAGTCAGGTGTATCATGCCGCGCTTTGGATCAATAAATGAGCGCAGGCACAGGCTCCACGAAGTTGTTCGGCTTTCGGGTATAAACGTGAGTGTTGATAACGACGATTATCCGTTGCAGATAAAGGTAGCCTCGCTGCCAAATGCCCGGCTGCAGGTTTACTTTCTCGACAATGAGGACTTCTTTAAAAGAAAATTTGTTTTCAACGATGAAGAGGAGAAGTGGTATGACGACAATAGTTTAAGAACGATCTTCTTTTGCAAGGGCGCATTGGAAACGGTGAAAAAATTTGGTTGGCCTCCCGACATTATTCATTGCAGCGGCTGGATGACAACGCTTATTCCACTGTATCTAAAAACGGTATATAAGAAGGAACCTGTATTTGCTAACAGCAAAATTGTGTTCACTATTGGAAGTACCACTTTTAAAGAAAAGCTTGGTGCCGATTTTACAAAGCAGGCGCTTATACATGCAAGCTTGAAAGAGAAGGATCTCGAACTTTATAAAGAAGCAACCAACATTGCTTTATTTCGTGGGGCGGCCACCTATGCCGACGCGATAACTTTTGGCGCTGAAAAAGTGGATAAAAAACTTGTTGAAGAATTCTCCAAAGTAAGGGGCAAAAAGGTGCTTCCGTTCAAGGGATGGGATACTGATTTAACAGAGTATTTGGAATTGTATAGCGACCTTGCGGGCAAGTAAAATAACCCTTGATCTTCATTTTATAAATAGCTGATGCGTAAACCAATACTCCTTGTTTTTGCTATAGTTTCTGTATATTTTTCCTGCACAAAAATTCAAACTACCGAACTCGGCGCTGGTTTAATTCCGCCGGTAGATGGGATAATTACAAAGGATACACTGATCGATGTTTTTACAAACAATTTTGTTGATCCCGATTTCGCCCGGGTATATAAAACCGACGATCATGTTATTGGCACCATTAGTAACGATCCGCTATTTGGTAAAACAACTGCTTCTGCTTTTTTTGAATTAAAACCTGTTTTTTATAAATACTTTTTTCCCGGTCTAAAAGATTCGCTGGTTGCAGATTCTGCTGTTTTGATCTTAAGTTACAGGGGTGTTTATGGCGATACGATAATTCCTCAAACGTTGAATGTTTTTGAAATTAATCAAAGTAGCAAGTTAAAATACGACAGCGCTTATGCCACAACCGACGTAATTGGTTACGGTGCCCTTTTGGGACAGAAAACTATCAATCTTCGGGAAATAAAAGACTCTGTAAAATATGGTTTTGAATTAGCCGCAAGGCAAATCCGCATTCCACTTTCTAAATCTTTTGCTACACGATTTATAAAAGATTATGATAGCGCCGACTTGAAACCGTATGCATCCGATGACTTATTTCGTGCAAACTTCGCTGGCTTTGGTGTAGTGCCGGGTACCACCGGTCAATCACTCATCCGAATTAACCTGTCCGATACCAATACTAAATTAGCCCTGTTTTATAATTACAATACTTTGGGTGGAACCCGCCAGTCCGTAGTTAGTTATTTTCGGTTTAATTTAAACGGTACAACCCAAACTTCTGGAAGCGCAAACATCATAAGCCGCCAGCGTACAGGTAGCCAGGTTGCATCTTTCCTCAGTACCAATAAACCAAACGACAGCCTGGTTTTTATTCAAACATCGCCTGGCACTTATGCCAATATTCGTATACCAGGTTTAGCAACTTTACCTAATTCAATAATACATAGGGCTGATTTAATTATGGAGCAAATACCGGATGCGGATGATAAGATGCTTACACCACCGCGGTACCTGTTGCTAACCGCTTACGACTCGGTCAACAAGCGTAAAACAAACGTTCCCAACGATTATGTAATAGAACAAACTGGTGCTAATGTTGCCAGCTTTGGCGGCTTCCTGAGTTATAAAGAAACCACGCTGGGTCGGGTAGGGTATTACGATTTCAACTTAACCCGGTATGTTCAGGGTATTGTTACACGAAAGGATACCTCCTACAACCTTCGTTTATATGCGCCTTCCAACGATAGTATTGCCTACAGATTACCTTATCCGTCAACTGGTTTGATCTACACAAGTTATATAGCTCCTACATCAGCCAACTACATTGCTGATGGCAGGGTGCGGTTAGGCGGTGGCGATAACAAGCGCCTCAGAATGCGCCTTCGAATAATTTATTCGAGGCTTTAGCTATTTGTTTGCCAAACCATATCTTTGCGCCCATTCATCAAAAAAACCATTTAATTTAACATGCCTTATTTATTTACTTCCGAAAGTGTATCTGAGGGACATCCGGACAAAATTGCCGACCAGATAAGCGATGCACTGATCGATAACTTCCTTGCTTTCGATCCTCAGAGCAAAGTAGCCTGCGAAACGCTTGTAACCACAGGTCAGGTAGTTTTAGCCGGAGAGGTTAAAAGCAAAGCGTACCTCGATGTTCAGGAAATTGCACGTGGTGTTATCCGCAAAATCGGTTACACAAAAAGTGAATACATGTTTGAAGCAAATAGCTGCGGAATTCTTTCAGCTATTCATGAGCAATCAAGCGATATTAACCAGGGCGTTGATAAACAAAATAAAGAAGAGCAGGGTGCCGGCGACCAGGGTATGATGTTTGGCTATGCTTCCAACGAAACGGAAGATTTTATGCCATTGGCATTGGACCTTGCACACAAAGTTTTAATTGAGCTGGCTGCGCTGAGAAGAGAGAATAAGCAAATTAAATATTTGCGGCCTGATGCGAAAAGCCAGGTTACCCTGGAGTACGATGATAACAACGTTCCCGTACGAATTGATGCCATCGTTGTATCCACACAGCACGATGATTTTGATACGGAAGCAAAAATGTTAGAAAAGATCAAGAGCGATATGATCAACATTCTGATCCCTCGTGTGAAGCAGAAATATAAGAAGTATGCAAAGCTTTTCAACAACAATATCAAGTATCACATTAACCCTACCGGCAAGTTTGTAATTGGCGGACCACATGGCGATACCGGCTTAACCGGTCGTAAAATAATTGTTGATACTTATGGCGGTAAAGGTGCTCACGGAGGTGGAGCTTTTAGCGGTAAAGACCCATCTAAAGTAGACCGCAGTGCTGCTTATGCTACCAGGCATATTGCCAAGAATTTGGTTGCGGCCGGATTATGTGATGAGATACTGGTGCAGGTTTCGTACGCCATTGGTGTAGCACAACCCACCAGTGTAAATGTAAATACGTACGGTACTGCGAAGGTTAGTTTAACTGATGGGGAAATTTCTAAAATAGTGGAAGGCATTTTCGATATGCGTCCTTACTTTATAGAACAACGCCTTAAACTCAGAACGCCTATTTACAGCGAAACAGCGGCCTATGGTCATATGGGTCGTAAAAATGAGGTGGTGACAAAAGAATTTACAACGCCTTATGGTAAAACAAAATCGGTAAAAGTGGAGTTGTTTACCTGGGAGAAACTGGACTATGTTGGTAAAGTAAAAAAGGCATTCGGACTTTAATAACAACCTTATCTTATAAAGAAAACCTCCTCAGAACCTGCGGAGGTTTTTATTTTTGTCTCTCCCTATTTCTGCGGAAATCATCATTTGTATTTAGCGGATTTTTCCTGTTAAGGCGCAGAGAGGCAAAGCGAATTTTACTCTTTATTTTGTAATTATGAATTTTCGTCAGCAACACAAACCACGACCTAAAAAAAGCACGCTAATAGTAGGCAGGCTTAAAGTAATTGAAGCCCTGAGAGGTGGTACCCAAATAGAGCGCATCTACCTGGTAAGTACCGTGCATGGCGAAACGATTGATGAAATAAAGCGACTTGCCATGGAGAATCAGGTACCCATAAATAAAGTTCCTGTTGAAAAGCTGAACAGCTTTAATGTTAGCAATCACGAAGGTTGCGTGGCGATGATTTCAAAGGTTCAATACCAGGATTTGCAACAGGTAATATCGTTTGTGGTTGATAATGGTGAAACGCCCCTGTTTTTGATATTGGATGGTATAACTGATGTGCGAAACATTGGCGCCTTAGCCCGTACCGCGCTATGCTGTGGCGTACAGGCGATCATTATTCCGGAAAAAGGGGTAGGTGCTTTGAATGAAGATGCAGTTACAACATCTGCCGGAGCCCTGGAAAAAATTGCCGTGTGCAGGGTAAATAGTTTAATGAAGGCAGTGGACGATCTTCACCTGAACGGTATTAGAGTTTTTGCCAGCGAAATGACTGCCGAAAAGTTGCTTTTCAATATGGATTTGAAAGAGCCATGCGCCATTGTTATGGGCAGCGAGGACAAAGGAATTTTTCCGGCTTTGATGAAAGTATGTGATGAACAATTCAAAATACCGATGAAGGAAAAATTTGAATCGCTCAATGTGTCGG
>JANPIA010000074.1:0-2914 GCA_031424735.1 Segetibacter sp. | reverse complement strand
GTGCCTGCACAAATACCGGTGCATGTGAGGCTGCCTGTCCCAAAGAAATTTCCATTACCAATATAGCAAGGTTAAATGCTGAATACCTGGGAGCAAGCCTGACTTTGGATAACAAATCGACTATTTAATTTATTGACAGTTCAAAAAAGCCACTTGCAACCGCAGGTGGCTTTTTACTTTAAAAAAATACCTATGGACTACAGAATGCCCGCCGCAACACGAATTGGTCATATTCATCTAAAAGTTTCGAGCCTGGAAAAAGCAATGGCTTTTTACTGCGATCTTTTAGGATTTGAAGTGACACAACGTTATGCGAATGGTGCAGTGTTTATCTCAGCAGGTGGCTACCATCATCATATTGGTTTGAATGTTTGGTATAGCCGCAATGCAGCACCTGCACCATTAAATACCTGCGGATTATTTCATACTGCCATACTATACCCTACCCGTAAAGACCTTGCAATTGCTTTGCAACGATTGATAGATGCAAATTATCCTTTAACAGGAACGGCGGACCATGGCGTGTCGGAAGCGCTTTATCTAAATGATCCCGATGGCAACGGTGTTGAACTTTATTGGGATAAACCAACCGAAGATTGGCCGTGCGATAGAGACGGTAACCTGATGATGGTAACGGAACCGCTGAACCTTGACTCATTAATTGCAGAAATCACGAATCAATTTTGATTGCTTACAGCACAAATATCCACTTCAATATCCAGCATTGCCAAACGCCTATTTTCAGTTCAAACAATTTGTAATTCATCACGATAAATGTGCAATGAAGGTTTGCACCGACGCATGTTTATTTGGCGCATGGGCTGCATCAAAAGCGCAAACTATGATAAGCCGCTGCGAACGTATTTTAGATATTGGCGCTGGAACCGGGTTGCTTTCATTAATGCTGGCACAAGAGATAAATGCCCGTATCGACGGAGTTGAAATTGAAGTGGAAGCAGCCAAACAGGCAACGGAAAATGTTAGCGCCTCACCCTGGAACGATAGAGTATTAATCCATCATTCAGCCATTCAAGATTTTGAACCAGGAAATTACGATGCGATCATTTCAAACCCACCCTTTTTTACTAAATCGTTGCAAAGCTTTGATGCACTAAACAACCTCGCGAAACACAACGATAGTTTAAGCTATGCAGAACTAGCTGCCACGGTATCTTATAAACTAAAAAACCACGGCTGTTTTTTTACTATGCTTCCACCAGATGCTTTTACATTATTTAAGAAATATGCGGAAAAGCAAAAGTTGTTTTTAAAGGAAAAAGTGCAGGTAATGCAAACAAGCAGCCATACAAGTTTTAGAACTATGGCGATATTTACAAAAGGGGTGAACGAAAGCGCTGTCGAAAAATTCATGGTCATAAAAGATGAAGGTTTGTATACCGAAACTTTTGCTACGCTGCTTAAAGATTACTATCTGTACTTATAATTTGCCCGCCAGGTAATCGTGCAAATAATCAAACTTTTCCGTGAGTTTTCCATTTTTAAGAATTGTGGCGCCATCAATAACTTCGCTGCCTTTATTGCGAATATCATCAAGAATATATTTGATTAACTGTTCACCAAAATAACGACTTGCATCGCGTGGAAGTTCGTTTGGCAGATTGCCGACTGCCATTACATCAACACTAGTTTTGAGATAAGGTGCAGTTTTAATTCCAGTCAGTTTATCAACACCATAAACCGGGTTTGAAAATGATGCATCACCCAAATTGCAAGGTACGCTTCCTTTAAAGTCGTCGGTGATATCGGCAATAGTAGACAGCCGAAAACCCGGTTGCTGCATCGCTTCCATGGTAAACAATTGCGGTACATTTTTATCCCAGTAAACACCATTCATCAATACATCCGTATCGGCACAATAGTTTTCAAACAAACTTTCATATTCAGTGGGGTTTGTATGAAAGTGCTCCCGCCGATATATTAATCCTCCTTTGTGCCGATACAATTCATTGCCTTTTAAATGTACATATACCGGGTAACTAAAAGTAAGTTCAAGGTATTCATCCGCTTCAACCTCCCTCACATCCATCAGGTTCATAACCTCAAGTATTCCATGTGCCACCCTTCCACTGCCGGTAACAGCAACTTTTATATTAGGAAGTTTAAGACCGAAGTAGGTATGTATTAATTGCCGGTAATCTTTCTGCTCATGAACCCGACCGAGGTTGTAGCTGCCAGTCCTGTTTCCATACGCCATCATGCCATTGTGTGCACCAACAATACCGGCAAAAAAACCAAAGCCGATAATTCGCTGTCCATCTTTATGTACAAGGCATTCATAATCTACCAGGGATATCTTTTTTTGCGACATTGCCTGCAACATGCCAACATTATGCGGCTGCTTTTTATGTGTATGAGAAAAGATCAGGTACGTTTTGTTTTCTTCAAGCAAGCTCACCGGCACCTCTTTTATCCCTATCATTAAATTACATTCGTCAAGGTTATCTTTTACCAAAACACCAGCGCTTTCATATTCCGCATCTTTATAACAGCGGTTTGGCGATGACTGAGCAATAATACGTATGTCAGCAAAGTTTTTTTGTAGCCATCTGCACTGGGAAGGAGTAAGTGCTACACGATTATCAGCGGGCACTTTGCCTTCTCTTATTAAACCTATAACAAGCATTGAGTTAACTTTGCGCCGAAGATAATTTTTAATTACACAAGCAATTGAAGATGGTTGTGTTTCCATTGCTTAACAAGCTGAATTTGACAGTTTACTTTCCAAAGCAAAATAGCATACACCCGTTAGAACCGTATCCCCCCGAGCAACTACATCTCATACTATCACAAATTTTGTGTAAAGAGAATATTTGTATTTATTTTTTTACCTGATGTGGAAGTAATTCGGAAAGCCTTTTGTATGGATGATCGGCTATGTTTTGTATAACATTTC
>JANPIA010000073.1:0-1821 GCA_031424735.1 Segetibacter sp. | reverse complement strand
TGTAGATATTCACTCCTTCTGAGGTGTTTCTTATATCCTGAATTGGATCAGGGTACACATCTAAAATATTGTTAGCGCCGGCTGTTATTGTAAGCCACGATTTTGGTGTGTAGCTAAAGCTTAGGTCAGTTAGTATTTTAGGAGAAAAATTTTCATCGGGATTAAAGTCCGGGTCCTTAAACCGGGTTCCGGTTTCACCAAAACGGGTGTTGCGTACAAGTACTCCAAACTTATTTGTTTTATAGTTTAACGAGAAGACGATCTTACTATCTGGTTGCCCGTGTTCCAACCTACCTCTTGCTTCCCTGTTGAAAAGGATGTTGGTATTTATTGAGTCTGGTGCGAGCTTACCGGCTGCTTTAATGTCGCCGAATAATCTTGTTTGTGTAAAGTTTCCTGCAAGCGTAGCTAAAAGGTTTGCTTTTTTTATTTTCCAGTTTCCGTTAAGCACTATATCCACTCCTTTGTTTTTTTTATTAATGGCATTTACATAAAACGACGCCGACGTAACTTCCGGAAACGGACGAAGTATTTCTTTTACTGCCCGGTTCGTTGTATCAAACCCTCCACTGTTCACAATCCTGTTTTTTATTTGTATCCAGTACGCATCAACAGTCATGCGAATGGTTTTGCCGAGTGATGCCGTAATTCCTCCGCTTACATTTACCGAACGTTCTGCATCGAGATTAGGTATCCCAAAAGCCTGTGCTACCGGGCTGTCGTTACGAAAAAGTGCACTTATTGAAGCACTGATGACCCCACGAATATTTGAAAGGCCTCTGTTTGTAGTACTATAGTAGCGTTGTGGCACACTTGGTGCACGGAAGCCGTTGTTCACGGATCCCCTTATCGACAATGCATCAGAAAGCTTGTATCGTGCTGCAATTTTACCTGCTAAGTTTCCGCCAAAATCACTGTAGTTTTCATAACGGGCGGCCATATCCACTAAAAAACGACGGGCAATCTCCGTTTCAAAATCAATATATGCAGAGCCTACATTGCGGCTATTGTTAACCGCATTGTCAGGAGACCAACCGCCGTAAGCTACTTGTTTTCTTGCAAGCGAATCATAATTGGTATACCCACTTTCTTCTCCCGGTAATATCCGGTAATGCTCAAATCTCCATTCAGCACCCATGCTTATGTTAGATGATCTTCCCGGTTCTGAAGAAAGGCTTTTTGAAAATTGCAGGTTGTTGGTGAGTTGCCCATAAGTAAGTGTGCCTAAATCAAAAGAAGTGGGTGCATCTTTGCCCAATGTGTAAAATTGTGTTGCATTGTTAGTATTATCCTGGTAATACTTGTCCGTACTATTACCATAAGCGCTTGTCAGTTCCCAGCGCCAGCCATTTGCGGTTTCGCCCTTTACACCTGCAATGCCTGAAATATCAATTGGCTTATGCCTGGTAATTGATAGAAAGCCATTAGGGAAAAGCAACGGGTTTATACGATTAGCATTTTTTGGATAAGTGTAACCAGCGTTCGCCCTTGATGGGCGGCTGTTAACTGCTGCCGTCCAGAATAGCTCTGCCTTTTTACCGATAGGATAACCACCATTTAACAACGCTCCTATCCGGGTTATCTTTGGTGATCCGGCATTGCTCAATTTAGTACGGTCAAAATTATTTACCCTCACCAAAGAGTCATCCTCCGCTTTTAATTTAGCTGCGGCGGTAGGTGTTGCGTTATTAGGAATGTTTTTATACACTGTGCCTGTGTATGTGCCACCGCGGTATGTGTAATCGTTAAAACGAAAGTCTGCACAGAAATTAAGGAGGGTCCGCGCCACCCGGCCCAGCATCGGTTCGCCGCCGGCCCGGA
>JANPIA010000072.1:0-5082 GCA_031424735.1 Segetibacter sp. | reverse complement strand
TCACCTTTATCAACGATCACTTTAAATAAGCAATAAATTAATGGGCGACCACCGGCCGCAATTAGTATCTCATTGTTGGCGTAATTCAATCCTTGCCTGTCGTGTAAATAAGAACTTACAGCATTGCGCAAATCCAGTATGCCATCAGCAGGTGGGTAGCTTGTGAAGTGGTGTTTGTAAGCTGATATTATTTCAACTTCCAACTCTTGCGGAATGGGGAATATGGTGGGGTCAAAATCGCCGATGGTAAAGTTGTAAATGTTTTCTCCCTGGCGAATGCGATCGTTAATATCATTACCCAATCGCACTATTTCGGAGCCGATCAATGTCTCGGCAAGATGGCTAAGTTTCATGCGGCAAAAGTAGCCAAAGCAGGGGAGAATTGGTTTGCCGTTGACGAAGAAACAACCTAGGGCATGTTATTGCCTAATAAATTTCTGAATATTAGTTTAGTCAAAGCGGTGCTTTGTTCAAAAGCTATTCAGTGCGTTAACGAAAGCCTCTTCGGCGGCCATATCAGGTCAACTTGGGGTAACACCTGCATTTATTACGACAACACAACCTGATGCGTCTAATGCGAGTGGTAGTAACCCAAAAGCTTATCTATCCGTATTATTTTTTGATGAAAGGTTCAATTTTATAGCTGAAGGAAGCACGTCTGAAAGAGTATCACAGGCAAATAGTAATAATGCAGTGCTTACATTACCGGCAAATATAAATGCGCCTAAAAATGGTTATGCCTACATATATGTAAGTAATGAAAGTGATGAACCTGTTTATTTTGATAATTTACAGGTGGCACACAACAGGGGACGCATAATTGAAGAGAACCATTATTATTCATTCGGATTGAAGATAACGGGGATATCTTCAAGAAAGTTAGGAGACTTCAATGAAGGGATGTTGGAGAATAAAAATTTGTACAATGATAAGGAACTGATCGACGAAGCAGACCTTGACTGGTACGATTATGGGTTCAGGAATTATGACGCGCAGATAGGGAGGTTTCCCCAGTTGGATCCATTAACCGACGATTATCCAGAGTTAACAAATTATCAGTATGCAAGCAACGATCCCATTGCGAATGTAGATTTAGATGGATTGGAAAAACTGGATGCAGTACGTCATTTTTCTTATGAGGTTGCAAGAGAAACTACAAGCTTTTGGATTCCTCAAGCTGCAAAAGTTACTTCCACATCCGCATTAAGAGTGGCTGGACAGACTGCAAAGGTTGTAGCGTTAAATACGGTTAAAGAAATATCATTATTTGCCAAAATACTTCCTTGGATAGGAAGAACAGCAAGTGTTGTTGGTTGGGTGTTAACTCCCCTTGATGGGGCACCTAACTTCCCGAATGGGGATGAGTTATACTATATGCCAGGTCATCCTGGTGGAGCAGCGCTTTCTCCTACTCTACAACCTGCACCAGTTCCGGCACCTGTAAAACCGCCGAAAAAAGATAACAGATTACATGAGCAATACGTATTGGAAGCAGCTTCAGAAGGAGATTTTGATGTTTGGGAGAGAGGCAATAAAAAACCGAATGCCCAAAAAATACATTTAATGGAAGGGGATGTTTGGAAGTATGGTACAACCGTTAATCCTGAGAGAAGGTATACGCAAAAATGGCTTAGGGAAAAAAAATTAATTAAGATTAGACAAAATTCAGGAACAAAAGCGGAGGTTTTAGCAAAAGAAAAGGCAAAGATTATCAAGTATCGTTTGAAAAATGGAATATTGCCTCCAGGAAATAAACAAACAAACTAACGTAACGATGAAAATTACAAAGTCAGCTGATATTTATGAGGATAGTGGACTTAGAGATTTAATACATAAAATCCAGCTAAGTAACTCATTTAAAGATAACGACTATGGCAATGATGATATTGAATTATTTTTTGTCATAAACTGCTTACAATTCAATACAAAACTTAGAAAAAGATTTGATAGCAAGGACAAAGTTTTGTCTTGGGATATTATACTTGACTATAACACTGTAAAAAATGCAAGTGTAGCTGACAAGAAAAAAATATTAGCAACGAGCATCATCAACTCTTTTGATATTTTAGATGAGTATAAAAAACTAAAACTTGATAAAGAACGAATAAAGCAGGATGCAAAAAAATACTTTATGGACTTAGGATGGTTCTAAAAAGGTCTCTTTCAGAAGCCTTGCACAAGCGCATATCTTTTTTCGTTCTTTCGACCTGATGGGCGCGAGCATGTTCGTCCCTGAAGAGATCTTCTTTTCTTAGCGTTTTGGGGTGGCAAGGAAGATGGCATTCTATTACTCAACTTTTCGTACCCCGTTCCTGTTTTCTATAATTGAGACCTTGAGCGCTGCATGAATCTCCCGTTTCAAACGATTTTGCCTTTGCAATAAGGCATAAACATCCTCCGCAATTTATTTACAATACTTCAAATTAATCTTCAAAATATTAGTGTAAAATCTTTTTTGTTATTATTCATTCGGATTGAAGATAGCGGGGATAAGCTCAACTAAGTTAGGAGACGCAAATGAAGGGCTGCTGAAGAACCAAAATTTGTATAACGATAAGGAAGTAACAGACGATGGCGATTTAGGTTTATACGACTTTGGATTCAGAATATATGACCCCCAGATAGGGAGGTTTATACAAATAGATCCTCTCACGGATGAAATGACTGATTTTAGTCCTTATCTTTTTGATGGCGATGAGCCAATTGGGAATATAGATGTAGATGGATTAGCTCCAATTCCTGGTTTAAATGGAACGACTGCTCGTTTGGCGGATGTAGTTGTAAAAGCAGCACCTCGAACAGTGAGTAAAGCGGGTCAAAAAATTGGTGGAGAAATAATCAAACAAGCCTTTAAAAAAGGTGCAATAGAATTACTAAAACTAAGTGTAAAAGGAGCAGGACTTGTATTTGCAATTTTAGCGCCTAGTGATGCTGTTGTAACAAATGGTTATATAAAACCTGACTTTGATGCAGTAAAAGCTAGGTACGAACCTAAACCCGTAAATCTTAAACCCAAGGATCAAGACTACATAACTTTATATAGAGGTGTTCATTACAAGCATCCGAGATTAAGAGATGCCAGACAGGGTATGGCGATACCACGTGGCGGTAGTGATGATCCAGAGCTTCATAGCGGGGGTAACAGTTTTACAAATTACACATCTTGGTCACTTTCAAGAGGCGTCGCACAATGGCATGCTAATAAAAGGGGTCCAGGAGGAATCATCCTTGTGAAAAAATTTAAGTTATCGGAAATCACCCCCAGTATTGATCATTTTGATGAATTAGAAATGAAAGTTAAGGGTATAGTTTTTGGAGCTAAACCAGAGAAGGCTTTACCAGGCGGGGTCCCAACTGCCTATTAAATTATTATTATACATGGATAACTTTGAGGCTTTATGGCATTTACTAAAAAAGAATAAGCAAATGCGTTTTGTGGAAGAGTGTCTTAAGCATATTGCTGAGGATAATATTATATTCCATGAAGGTTCACTTATTGATAAAGCACGCGTTTTAGAGACCTACAAAGACCGCTATGAAGTTCAACAAAACGTCACAAATGCTATAGTATTAGGATATGAAGAACTTTTAGAGAATATTTTAAGATTCCGAGGTAATAAAATTCATGTAATGACTTTGATAACAGAAACGAATAGTTATATTATTTTTACTGACTCACTTTCAAAGTGTTTAATAGGTGTTTTAAAATCACCTTATTCAAATATTGAGAAAGCGATAGATGTTGAAAAGAAACTAATAAGCCAGGGAATTCCTACAAATTATTTTAAATATTGTAAAGGAATACGTTCAAATTAGCCCATTCTTCCTAAGCGTTCCTAATAAGGTCACAGATGTTTGTTTCAGCCTTAATGCAGGAAGACCTTGAGCGCTCCATAAATGTGCCGTTTCAAACGGAATTTGCATTCGCAACAAGGAATTAATACCCTGCGCAATTCATTTACATTCACTCACAAATTGTACTTTGAACTCGAGTGTACAATCCGTTTTGTTACTATTCATTCGGACTGAAGATAGCAGGGATTAGTTCAACTAAGCTGGGTGATGCAAATGAGGGGATGCTAAAGAACCAGAACCTGTACAACGATAAAGAGTTAACAGATGATGGTGGTTTAGATTTATACGATTTTGGTTTTAGAATATACGACCCACAGATTGGGAGGTTTATCCAGATAGATCCATTGACGGATGACATGCCTGACTTTAGCCCTTATCTTTTTGCTGGGAATGAACCAATAGGTAATATTGATTTTGAGGGGTTAAATCCTATTCCGGGGTTAAGTGGAACATGGGCAAATTTGGGAAATATAGTTGTGAAGGCGGCTCCTAAAGCAGCACATGCAGCAAATACTGGATTAACTATTGCGAAAGTAGGAAGCATTACCTTGAAGGCTGCTAATGTAGATATTCCGGTGAAACTGAGCCACCATTCCGCTCAAAGTGAGCCACCCGGTAAAGAGCGTATTTTAAAGATTTAAAACTAACTGTTTTTCTTAGTTCGTAATGATTCTCCTTTTAATTCTATTCTGTGGGACTGGGCTGTCAATCTGTCCATAATAGCATCGGCAAGGGTAGGTTCGTTTATGTATTCGTACCATGCTTTTACGGGTAATTGAGATGTGATTATGGTAGCTCCTTTTGCATACCTGTCTTCCAATATTTGCAGTAGTGCAAGCTTCATATTATGATCGAGTGGTTGCAGTCCGAAGTCGTCTATTATTAGCAGCGGTGTTTTTGCTATTTGATTTAACCACCTGATGTAGGTTCCATCTAACCTGGCTGATGCAAGGGCTTCTATAAAGCGGTTGGTGGCGTAGTAGAGGGTGCGGTAACCAAGAATGCATGCCTGGCGTCCTAATGCACAGGCGAGGTAACTTTTACCGCAGCCGGTAGATCCGGTGATTAAAATGTTTTGTCCTTTGTCCATAAAACTTCCATCGCAAAACTGGAGTAGTTGCTCTTTTGTAATGCCGCGGTCTGCATTTGTTTTTACTTGTTCGGGCAATGTGTTGTAGCGAAGTTTGGATAGCCGTAGAAAGAGTTGGGTTCGGCTGGCCAGGCGGT
>JANPIA010000071.1:0-9562 GCA_031424735.1 Segetibacter sp. | reverse complement strand
TTAGAGCACATATGGGTACTACGCTTATGTATGGTTTGATAATGGCCATACCAACCGTAATAATAGCCGGACCGCTTCTTGGGCATCTGTTGAAAGGAGTAAAGGCAAAAGCCAGTGCAGCGTTGGTGTTGGATGAAGCGCAGGCCTACAAAACCCTCCCGGCCGTTCTGCCCAGTTTTCTCATTGCTTTACTGCCAATCATATTGATAACATTATCGGTAGTTGCGAACCAGTTTTTACCTGCTGATAATATCGTAAGAAAGATAATTTCGTTTACAGGAGACTCTACCATTGCGCTTTTATTATCGGTAATGCTAGCGGGCTGGTTTTTTGGTTTGCGCAGTGGTCACCCAATGTCGGTAGTTATGGACTGGTTGAATAAGGGTATTTCGGGCATCGCGGTTATCTTACTAATAATTACTGCTGGTGGTATTTTAAAGCAAATACTTATCGACAGCGGAAGTGGTGTTTATATTGCCTCATTCAGCAGCAAATGGCAAATGCATCCTTTGGTTTTTGCATGGGTCATTACCGCTTTATTACGCGTTACCATTGGTTCCGCCACGGTTGCAGGAATAACGGCCGCTGGTATAGTGTCACCATTAGTAAGCACTGGTGTTGTTTCTCCGGAGTTAATGGTATTAGCGGTAGGTGCGGGAAGTGTATTTGGTTCACATATCAACGATTCAGGGTTTTGGATGTTTAAGGAATTTTTTAATTTGACTTTAAAGCAAACCTTTATGTCGTGGACGGTAATGGAAACAACTATCTCCATCATAGGTTTAGTGATGGTACTTTTGCTAAATTTTTTTATTTAATTCCCGTTTTCAATATCGCGTATCAAACGGGTTTTCTGATTACTGCGGCCAGCCCTCTAAAAGCTGAGTGATACTACCTGTAATGATTAAGTCAGCCATTGGGTGCTATTCTTTTTTCACCCTGCTTCCTCTTTTTGATCATGTATTCTGAAGGAAGCATGTTAAACTTCGCTTTGAAGGACTTTGCAAAATAATTTGGTGTAGAGAACCCGACGGAATAAGCTATCTGAGCAACGTTCATATCACTTTTTTCCAATAAAATCGCCCCTTTATCCAGCTTCACACAGCGGATGTACTCCACGGGGGTTTGGCCCGTCAGTTCAAGAAGTTTACTGTATAAGGAACTCCTGCTCATACCCACATGCCTGCTTAATTCTTCCACAGATAATTGCGGGTTGGTTAGGTTTTCCTCCAGGTAAAGCATGATATTTTGTAAAAGTTTTTCATTCCCGGATTCAATTTCAACTTCGGAGGCAAGGACTTTAATCTGTTTGGTATAGGTATTTTTCAGAGTGGTATTTAATACAAGCAGGTTATTAATTTTCGCATTTAAAACTTCGAAATTAAAAGGCTTCGTGATGTAGTCTGTAGCTCCAGTTTCCAAACCTTTTAGTTGCTCTTCCTCGCCTGTTAATGCAGTAAGTAATATTACAGGAATATGGGCGGTTCTTTTATCTGACTTGATTTTCCTGCACAACTCAATTCCATTCATATAAGGCATACTGATGTCGCTGACAATTAATTGAGGGTGATGTGCCAGTGCTTGTTGCCAGCCTTCTTTACCATTAGCTGCTTCAAAAACCTTGTACTGCAAACGAAGGTTATCCTTGAGATAAAATCTAAAGTCTTCGTTGTCTTCCACTAATAAAATGGAAAGCATATCGGTTTGACCTTTCTTAAAATCAAATGCTTCGGCTTCTTCCGTTAGTAGTTCTTCTTGTTCAAATTCGATGTCGTGCTCCGTTTTCGCCACCGGGCTTTCAGGCATTTTCAAAGGAGCTTCGAGGTGAGTAAAGGGAAGATGTATGGTGAAGACTGTACCTTGGCCGGGTTCGCTTTCAACCTCAATTGTACCGCTGTGCATTTTCACAAATTCTTTCGTGATAGACAAACCAATTCCCGTTCCCTGGTTCAGTACTGCCGCAGCTGTGTTGTGTTGAAAGAACCGTTCAAATATTTTTTCTTTTTTATCTTCCGGAATGCCTATACCTGTATCACTTAGCTTTATTGATACCCACGATTTTGTTTGATCCGGTGCATTTGAAAGTCGTTCTAATTCCAAACTTATCCGACCGCCTTCAAGCGTGAACTTGAAAGCATTAGACAATAGATTGAATAATATCCGCTCTATTTTATCATGGTCGAAAAGCGTATACAACTGGGAGATTTCACTTGTAACAATAAAATCAATTTTCTTTCTTTCGGAAAGGTCTCTAAAGGAATCAGATACCTCTTTTATAAACGCTATCAATTCACCCTCTGACGGCTGTAGCTTCAATTCATCTTCTTCCATCTTACGGAAATCGAGGAGTTGATTAACCAGGTTTAGCAGTCTTCGTGCATTGCGTTTAATCATATCCAGGTTGCCAAATGACTGCTGATTTTTATCCTGTGACAGGAGTACCTCCACAGGCCCTAAGATTAAGGAAATCGGAGTTCTAAATTCATGACTCAGATTGGTTAAGAATTTAATTTTAAGCAGGTCCAGTTCGTGTGTCCGCCCGGCTTCTTTGCGTTCCTGCTCTGCACGAAAACTTTCCTGTTCCAGGGTAAACTTCCTTTTAAATCGCTGGATACCTCTATACCGCATGTACAGCACAATGCCAATAATGACTAATCCATAAAAGACATAAGCATAAACTGTTCGCCAAAAGGGGGGGTGGACATATATTTTAATCGAAGCATCTTTGTTATTCCAAACACCGTTGTTATCACCTGCCTTTACCCGAAAAATGTATTCTCCTGGGTCAAGGTTAGTATAAGGAGCAGTTGTGGAGTTTCCCACGTAATTCCAATCTTTATCAAATCCTTCCAGCTTATAGGCATATTTATTTTGCTCAGGTGCAGTATAATTCAGGCTTACAAAACTTAAAGCGAAATTTTGCTTATAGTCGAGGTTAATCTCTTTTGCTACAGAAATATGCTCTGCAATCGGTCCATCTTTTGATGGTGTGACTGATTGATTCGAAATTCGCAAATCAGTTATCAGAACTGGGGGTGTGCTGTTTTTCTTCTTTAAGTAAGCAGGATTAAAATAATTAAAGCCTTCAAGGCCTCCAAAAAATAACTCGCCATTCGAAAGCCGTAGCCCGGCACCCCGAACAAAGTTGTTTTTTTGTACCCCGTTGCGTGAGTTGAAATTGGTAATTTCTTTTGTTCCTGGGTCAAAGCTGCTAATACCCTTGTTGGTACTTACCCATATAAGCCCGTTTTTATCCTCTACTATTTTGTAAATCGCGTTATTTTCCAAACCATCCTTCTCAGAAAAAGAAGTAAACTCTTTGGTGCTCCTGTTGAATAAACTCAAACCGCCTCCAAAAGTTCCTGCCCAAATATTTCCACGACTGTCTTCCAGTAATGAGAGGACTTTATCGTTTGGTAATGTGCTGTTAGTTGTAGTATAAATTGTAAATTTTCCTGAACTCGGCTGAAGGACAGCAAGTCCTCCTCCATGTGTGGCAATCCAGACATTTCCGTCCCTAACTTCCAAAATATCCCTTATATAACCATTAATAGGCAACTGAATATCGATAGCGGATTTCGGATTTGGAGTATATCTTACAATCGCTTTGTTCTCCCGGTTTAAAACATTAATCCCCTGTCCATTGGTTCCCACCCACAAGTTACCTGCGCGATCTTCTTTGATGCAAGAAATGTCATTGGAATTTAGGTCTCCGGCATTAGAGCCTTCGGTAAGTTGCACGTATTTTCCGGATATTGGGTCGAATACAAATAAACCGTCTGAATGCGTTCCAATTAGCAGTTGTTTTTTTCTGCTCATTTCCAAAGCGACGATCCGGAGACGATTATTTGCATTTTTTCGGGATTGAATATTAAAAGGCTGAAATAGTCTGGTTTTACGATCGAATAAGCTTAGTCTGCCCCCTTCACTTCCAACGTACACATTACCATTTTTATCCTCGGCAAAAGAAGTAACAATGGGAGAATTCAAACCCTTCTGATCAAAAATGTTGCTTTGTACAAAGTTAAAAAGGTTTAGGTTTTCATCGTATTTGTCCACGCCTCCTCCAATCATGCCAAGCCAGTAAATGCCCTGTTTATCAAAATAAATACAACGGACTGATTTTGCACTCAGACTATGAATGTTCCGATAATCAAAACTAAATTTTTCAATCTTACGTGTTCTGGTATCCAATACATCGAGACCTTCTGCAGTACCCACCCATATTTTATCTTCGTCAACTGCAATGGATTGAACGTTATTGCTGCTTAAGTTCCCCGCTTTTTCTTTACTTTGATTGTAATTGGTAAAGGCATGATCACCCGGCTTTAACATGCTTAAACCGCCATTGGTGCCTATCCACAAATTGCCACTTTTGTCCTCTGTGACGGCAGTCACAATATTGCCACTCAAGCTAAATGAATCCTTTTCGGAATGAACGAATTGCTTGAGGGACTTTATTTTTGGATTGTATCGGAATAACCCTTCATCTGTTCCAATCCACATTTGATGTTGTCTGTCCTCAAAAAGACAGATACTTACTTTCGAAAAAGACGGGAGGGAACCAGGTATTTTTGAGACACGTTTCGTAACAGGGTCCAGAATATCTACTCCTCTAAAGTGGGCAATCCATAATTTTCCAAGGTAATCAGTACATATATTCAAAATGACATTGTTGCTAATTCCGTCGGGGGTGCCGTCGGATGGAAAATTGATAAAGGCATCTCTTTTACGATCGTAAAGACTTAGGGAGCCTCCGCTCGTGCCAACCCACAAATTGCCGGATTTGTCTTCGTGAAGTGATAGAATTTCGTTCGCCTGTAAACCTGACTTGTCACCCTGTTTGTGCCGGTATACGGTAAAATTGGTGCCGTCAAACTTATCGAGGCCATCATCAGTACCAAACCACATAACACCGTAGCGGTCTTTCAGGATTGCATTTACCGTGTTGGACGAAAGCCCGTCTTTTGTTGTAAGTGAGGTAAAATTGATGTCTTCCTGCTGGCCGGTAGTCCGGGCTATCAACAGGGTGCATAAACAAAACAAGAGAATCTTTCTAAAAGTCATGTTTAAAAACTGATTGAAAGAAAGTTTTCTTTTTCATTTTTTGATGGGTTGCAATAGTAGGATCAAGATCAAATAGACATAGATGTTTACTCTTTACCCGAACGCCGAAAACTTAGGATTTCTGGAAAAATTAAAGATAAATAAGTTTTAAAACATGAAATAAGTTTTCCGTGAAATGATGCAGTCAGCTTATACATAGGGTTGTGAAATTTACTATTAATAAAGCACCTGTATTTTAGACTTGGTAGTTGGGCTACCATTTGCACTTATTGTTCAAAGACCATTTATACGAGGGAGAAATAGAACATTTGTTTTATTCATTTCAACAATTGAACTACACTAGCAGAAATGTCTCCTTTACTTTTAGTTCTCAGACGGAGGTAACGAACCGTCAAGACAAAAAACTGGACTTGCTTGACTTTTTTGTATTCACTACTGTTGTTTCCACAAACAAGCCTGGCAAACGTCAATTATATCTTTCGACGTAAGTAATATTTAAAAGTGAAAAACAGGATAAAAATCTTTTCAAGTCTTTCACATAGCAAGCGTTCCGGAGGGATAATTCTTCTTCAATACTTCCCCAAATAAGCAAGCGGAACGAAATAAATTTTATTTCTGCCTACAATCTTTAACGGGGGAACTCTTATGCCCGCTTGTGATCTGTCTGTAAGTCAGGGAGGCAAAGCCATATAAGTTATTTACAAGTATTCTGATTTAACTTTTGGTACCAATAATAGTTTTTCAAAGCATCATCGTTGCATCGCATTTCGTTTATCTGCACCTCCCTTGCATCTATGGTCTTTATTACAACTCCTTTCACTAAAAATGTAGCTTTCAAAACGTATGGAACTAAATTATTTATAGAGTACTTTCCCGATTCCTCACAATATATATTTTAAGAAAAACTATGAACGTAAAAATTAAGTTAGCCGTTTTTATTGCATTCATTTTTGTTACTACGGCGGTTTTATCGCAGGACAAGAAATTTTACATATTCCTATCCTTCGGGCAATCGAACATGGAAGGCAATGCAAAAGCAGAAGCACAGGATTCAATTGTAGACAATCGATTTCAGGTGTTGGAAGCGATAAACTGTCCAAACATTGGAAGAGAAAAGGGAAAGTGGTACCCGGCAATTCCACCTTTGTGCCGCTGCCTTACGGGTCTTACGCCGGCTGATTATTTTGGTAGAACCTTAGTGGCTAATCTTCCGAAAGATGTAAGGGTTGGCATCATTAACGTTTCCATAGGTGGTTGTAAAATTGAGTTGTTCGATAAAGGCAATTATCAGTCGTATATTTCAACCGCACCATTATGGATGGTCGGCATGATAAAAGAATATGATGGCAATCCTTATGCACGCCTGGTAGAAATGGCAAAGCTGGCTCAACAAGACGGTATCATTAAAGGAATACTATTGCACCAGGGAGAATCAAATACCGGAGACACAATGTGGCCCCAGAAAGTAAAATTGGTTTACAACAACCTATTAAAAGATCTAAAATTAAAATCGAAAAAAGTGCCTTTGCTTGCTGGTGAACTGGTGGATGCAGAACAGGGTGGTGCCTGTGCCAGCATGAATAAAATCATTGCCACTTTACCTAAAGTTATTCCGAATGCTTACGTTATTTCTTCTGCAGGCTGCACACAGCGTGGCGATAAACTCCATTTTACGGCTGCTGGTTATCGAAAGCTTGGAGAACGCTATGGCATACAAATGCTTTCGCTACTGGGTTATAAGGCTGTTGGAACACCTTAAGACAAAATAGATACATGAAGAATTTTTCAAGCTATATAGGAGTAATTTTTTTGGTGGGCACAACATTGCCATTTTCGGGTGGGGCGCAAAATCCAATTATTCAAACCCTTTATACTGCCGACCCGGCTCCAATGGTATATAACGACACCGTTTTCTTATATACCGGACACGATGAGGATACGTCGACCTGGTTCACAATGAAAGACTGGAGGTGTTACTCGACAACCGATATGGTAAACTGGACTGATCGAGGATCACCTCTTTCACTCAAAACATTTGGCTGGGCTAAAAAAGATGCCTGGGCAGGACAGTGCATTTTCCGCAACGGTAAATTTTATTGGTATGTGCCTATGAACCAGCAAAATGGCAAAGGAATGGCAATTGGTGTTGCCGTTTCTTCAAGTCCTACCGGACCATTTGTAGATGCACTTGGGAAACCGTTGGTTCATAGTGGCAATGGCGATATTGATCCCACTGTTTATATAGACGATGATGGCCAGGCTTACCTGTACTGGGGGAACCCCTATTTAAAGTATATAAAACTGAATAAGGATATGACATCTTATTCTGGTGAGGTTGTAACAGTTCCATTAAATAAGGAGGGCTTTAGTGTACGTTATAAAGATGCTGACAAGAGACCTTCGTCTTATGAAGAAGGTCCATGGCTTTACAAACGCAAAGGATTGTATTACTTGCTCTATCCTGCCGGTGGTGTGCCGGAGCATTTGGCATATTCCACCAGCACCAGCCCTATCGGACCATGGTTGTATCGGGATACTATTATGCCTGTAATAAAAAAAGGAGGAGCATTCACCAATCATCCTGGTGTAATAGATTACAAAGGACGATCATACTTTTTCTATCACAATGGAGCTTTGCCCGGTGGTGGTGGCTTTACGCGTTCGGTTGCAGTTGAAGAATTTAGGTACAACAAAGATGGTTCCATACCAAGAATCAGGAATACAGTTGAAGGTGTTATGCCCGTTCGCAACCTAAATCCTTTCATTAGGCAGGAAGCTGAAACTATTGCATGGGAACAGGGTATTGAAACAGAATTTAGCACCGCAGCCGGTGTTTATGTAACCAACATTGATAACGGTGATTACATAAAAATTCGGAGTGTTGATTTTAAAAAGGGAGCAAAATTATTTGAGGCTGGTGTTGCCGCTGTTGCTTCGGCAGGTAGCATCGAAGTTAGACTGGATAAATTAGATGGTCCAATGTTAGGAACGCTCTCAATAAAAAGTACTGGCGGTTTGCAAACCTGGCTCACACAATCAGAGGTTGTAAAAAAAATAAAAGGCGTTCACGATTTATTTTTTGTTTTTAAAGGTGGCAACGGCGATTTGTTCAACTTCAATTGGTGGAGATTCACATAAGTCTCACGAAAAAATTTATTTTAAAAATGATGGTACGACCAGTTTATTCAATTTTTTTCTTGTTGCTGGCATTCGCCGAGAATATCAATGCGCAAACATTTCAGAAAACAGATTTTGGCGTAAAAGCATCAATAGATACAGTTGATGTGGAAGTCAGTTTTTATAGTCCTTCAATTGTACGGATTGTGAAATCCCCTAAAGGAAGCTCATTTACAAAACAAAGCCTTTCCGTTATTAAGAGTCTTCAGAAGGCAAACTTTAGCACCAGGCAAGAGGGAGACATATTAACGCTGAAAAGTAGTAAGATTAAAATAGGGCTCAATTTAAAATCCGGACATTTGGCTTATTACTCTCTTGCAGGTGTTCCACTATTAAAAGAGAAGGAAGGAAGTACAAGGTTCACACCATTTAACGATGCAGGTTCGAAAACTTTCACTGTTATCCAGGGGTATGCATTAGATACTGATGAAGCAATTTATGGGTTAGGCCAGCAGCAGAGAGGTAAAATGGTGCAACGAAATCTTACCATGAATATGGTTCAGGGAAATACAGATGATTATGTTCCCTTCTTTCAATCGGTAAAAGGTTATGGCGTTTTTTGGGATAACTATTCTCCAACTCAATTTGTCGATAATCAGGAAAGCACATCTCTTAAATCCGATGTTGGTGATTGTATCGATTACTACTTTATGTACGGCGGCAATGCTGATGGAGTAATTGCAAATATGCGTGACCTAACCGGCCAGGCGCCCATGTTCCCATTATGGACCTATGGCTTTTTTCAAAGTAAAGAACGTTACAAAAGTCAGGATGAATCGGTAGATGTAGTTAAGAAATATCGTGAATTAAAAGTACCCCTTGATGGGATTATCCAGGATTGGCAATACTGGGGTAACAATTACTTATGGAACGCCATGGATTTTTTAAACGTCGAATTTCCTAATCCAAAGAAATGGGTAAATGATATCCATAATTTAAAAGCCCATCTAACTATTTCCATCTGGAATTCCTTTGGCCCTCAAACAAAACAGTACAAGGAACTCGAAAACATAAATGCACTTTTCAAGTTCGGCACTTGGCCGCAATCCGGTTCAGAAAAATGGCCGCCAAACAGAGATTATCCTTCTGGTGTAAGAGTGTACGACCCTTACAATCCTGCTGCTCGTGATGTTTTCTGGAAACATTTAAATGGCCTTTTATCGTATGGTATAGATGGTTGGTGAATGGACTCATCTGAGCCGGATCATCTCGACTTTAAGCCTTCTGACTTAGATACTAAAACATATTTGGGTTCTTTCCGTAAAGTGCGAAATGCGTTTCCCTTAATGACTGTTGGTGGTGTCTACACACATCAGCG
>JANPIA010000070.1:0-1536 GCA_031424735.1 Segetibacter sp. | reverse complement strand
GACAATTTTATAAGCTTCTACAGCATCATCAATCAATTCTACAATCAAATTTATTTCTGGATCGTGAAGCAGTTCATCATAGTTCGTGGTGAACAGTTCAGCCGGCGCATCACGCTTTTTATCAGGGTGTTTAATGCAAACCTTTTTTATAGATGCCTGTAAAGAAGGGGTTCCTTTCAGCACCTGGTAAATGCCTTCGCCAACTACGCCAAAGCCAAAAAGTCCTATGTTCAATTCTGTATTATGTTGCATGTTCTTTTTTTATGAATAAGAAAAGGTGGTGGCCACCGTCTCCTTTTTAGAGCTCAAAAATTGGTTAATAAGGTTTTCGATCTGTTCATACTCCAGCAAGAAACCGTCATGACCGTAAAGAGAATCAATAGTGGCAAGATGCGCACCGGGAATACTGGCGGCCAAAAGTTGCTGCTCGCTTACCGGGAATAAAATATCGGAGGAAATTCCAATAACCAGGGTGGCAGCCCGTACCTTTTGTAATGCGGCCTCAATTGAGCCACGGCTGCGGCCTACATCGTGCAAATCCATTGAGCGGCTTAAAAAATAATAGCTGAACGCATTAAACCGTTTGGCTAATTTTTCGCCCTGGTATTGTTGATAGGTTTCTGCTTTTGAAAGCACAGGTACTTTGCCCAAACTCTCTTCTTGCCAACCGGTTTGCGCTGCTGCATAACTGGTATAATTTCTATACGAAATCATGGCCACAGCCCTTGCTTTTTTCATACCATCTAGTCCTGCATAATCCCATGACTCCTGCCAGGTAACATCAGCCTCGATACAAAAGCGCTGGGTAGCATTGAAGGCGATCCCCCAGGCAGAATGTCTTGCATTAGTTGCTAATAAAACCAGGTGTTTAAAAAAAGTGGGTTCTTCAACAGACCATTCCAAAGCTTGTTGCCCGCCCATAGAACCCCCTATGGCTATATGCACAAAACGGATCCTTAAAAATGCTTTTAATTTTTGGTAACACCGTATCATATCCCTTGTAGTAAACTGCGGAAAGCGGTGGTACCATTTTTCACCATCCGCGGGGTTTACATCTAACGGAGATATACTTCCATAACAACTACCGGGCATGTTTACGCAAACAATAAAATAGAATTGCGGATCGAAGCACTTGCTTTCACCCACTAACCCAGGCCACCATTCGGCAGCATTGCTGTTAGCGGTTAAGGCATGAAAAATCCAAACAACATTATCGCCGGTTTTATTAAGTGTACCAAGCGTTGTATAGGCAAGGTGAAAGCCTGGCAACGTAGATCCGGATTCTAAGTCAAAGGGTTCGTTATAAAAAAATACCTGTGTCATAAATGGAGCTACCATCTTAAGTATCTAAGATGATAGCTTTTATAAATTTTATGCTAACTCCTTAGCCAACACTTTTTCAAAGGATTGTTCAAAGTCAGCTTTAATGTCTTCAATATGTTCAAAGCCTGCACTAATGCGAACCTGGTTAGGTGCTACACCTGCAGCGGTTTGTTCCTCGCCGCTCAATTGTTCATGTGTAGTGCTGGCCGGGTG
>JANPIA010000069.1:0-2574 GCA_031424735.1 Segetibacter sp. | reverse complement strand
GCAATGCGGATGGTTTGTATTTACTCTTGATGTAATAATCCGAAAGCCCTTTATTGCCAAAGCCGTTTGCTGCATAGAAGTAATCCATCAAACCCCAGAACTTATGCGGTGTGCCATACAAAGGATCGAATGCATTGCTTTTATTGTTGGAGCTTCCTCCGGTGGTATAATCAATACCAGGACCAATGCTGAACATTTTGCTGACATTGTATTGAGTGGATAATGATAGCAACGACGCCTCCACATCCTTTCCCAAAGCATTTTTGCCAAACTGGTAATATGCAGAAGCATTTGCACCCAGCTTCTTAAAAGTGTTGTTGAAATTGATGCCGGTTGTCATCCTGCTCCATACACCTTTATCATAAGTTTTTACAGGAACATTGTTTACGGTTTCCATGGAGTATTTGCTGAACTGATCGGTAAAGAATAAGAAAGATGCAGTACCGTTCTTTAGCTTGTAACCGGTGTATAAATATTGAAAGCTTTTATATGCGCTGCCGCCATTGGTATTAGCAGCATAGCCTGGTGGAATGTTGTTGTAAACTGTGCCAATAGCATTCTCTTTATTTTGATTGAAAGCTGCGCCTGCATGAAGTGTCAGGTTCTTTTGATTGAACTTTAATACGGCGGCATCGTGACGGCGAGCCTGCTGCAACCAGTCGAGATTTCCTAACAGTCGCTGATCATCGTACACCAACTCCTGCCTTCCAATTTTTAATGCAAGGGTTTTATTTTTTATGGTTGAATCTGTCAAGCCTATTTCCGCCCATGCTTCATGCACCAACAGCCCGTTGTTGTCCTGCGTGGTTGTTCGGTTAATGGTGGAAGCATCCTGACCCCACACACGAACATCCTGCAGCGATACCCCAAACTTCAACCGATACATGTTGTAGCCTAATGATAACCGTGTACGTTGCGAAGTAAAGAATGCAGCCTTTGCATCTTTGGGTAACGGGGCACCTTGTCCGTCCCTTAATTCAGTGCGTGTTCTTAATAGTCCTGAGAAAGATAGTTGTCCATTTACCTGAATGCATGCTAAAACAGTCAGCAAAACAATGACGAAAGCGGGGGTAATTTTTTTCATGTTCTGGTTTTTAGTTTTAATAAAAAAGGCAGCTTTCGTTATTAATTTTTTGGTACTTCAATTAGGTTTTAAAATATTGTTTATCGAACAGTCCAAAGTTTCTTATCACTTCATCGTTGCTATAAATGCAGCTTCTTCTCTGCGACTTTGCGTTGTCTTCCTTCGCGCTTTTGCGTGAAGAATTTCGTGTCAATCTTCTCCGCTGTCCACACCTATGTACACAAGGTCATCCTCCACTTTTACAGGGTACGTTTTAATAGCGTATTTCTCATCGCTCAGGCAATGACCATCAATAAGTGAAAAGGTATTTTTATGAAAGGGGCAGGCTACTTTCGGTTCCCCATCGGTGGAGCCGATCATACCACGGCTCAGTGCCATCTGCATGCGGTGCGGGCAAAGGTTTTGCGAGGCATACCACTCGCTCCGTCGTGTAAAGTTGAAGAGTGCAATTTGTTCATCACCAAACTTTACACAAACGCCGCCATTGTCGGGTACATCGTGTGTACGGCAGGCGGCAAACCAAATCATGTTATCGGAAATTGTGCTCATACAATTTGTTTATTGTTATAAAATGTTGTGCAGTCTTTAGCACAAACACAAATCATATGGCAAAGCAATCGTGAGAGTAATTCGATTTTTTGGGTTCCGGGCAACAGGAACTTTTTTAAACATTGTTGCGTCGCACACTTTTACTGCAACAAAAAAATCAGCAATGTTTATGGTTCATACCAATCTCCTTACGGTTGAGCTTATTCAAGTGGAAGCAATCACGAAAAAAAGTCAAACAATCGCTGAGGCTATTTTACTAAGCTTATATTATTTCCATGGAGAGGCGATCTTCTGATCTCTCATCGGTTCAAATTTTATAGTCGGATCTTTTTCTTCTGGTGCATTTACAAAGTGGCTGAACTTTTTCTGCAATTCAAGATGATCAACTACTTCTTTCCATTCGCATATATAGTTGTTCACCAGCAGTTGCATATCTTTTTCAAAGTCGTCTGCCATTCCGAGGCTGTCGTGTATCACTACATTTCGCAGGTAGTCTAAACCCCCTTCCATTTTATTTAACCAGGTAGCGGTACGTGTTAACGGGTCAGCGGTTTTTATATAAAACATCAGGAAGCGATCTAAGTATTTTATGCAGGTTTCATCATCCAGATCGGTGGCAAGTAACAAGGCGTGTTGTGGTTTGCTGCCACCATTGCCGCATACAAATAAGTTCCATCCTTTTTCGGTAGCTATAATTCCGAAGTCTTTCGATTGTGCTTCGGCACATTCACGAATGCAGCCCGATACGCCGCCCTTTAATTTGTGTGGAGCACGGATACCGCGATAACGTTCTTCTATTCTTATCGCAAAGCTTACGCTGTCGTGCAATCCAAACCTGCACCACGTAGAACCTACACAACTTTTAACGGTACGCATTGCTTTACCATAAGCATGACCACTTTCAAAGCCTGCTTCAATCAACTCTTTCCATATAGTTGGAA
>JANPIA010000068.1:0-6270 GCA_031424735.1 Segetibacter sp. | reverse complement strand
GTATGGGCAACGGCTTCCCGATTGGAGGCATATTAATAGCGCCACACATTGCGCCGAAGCATGGTATGTTGGGAACAACGTTTGGTGGCAACCACCTTGCCTGTGCTGCGGCGCTTGCAGTGCTTGAGGTGATAGAGCAGGATGACTTAATGAAAAATGCAAAGGAGATTGGAGACTATTTGTTAACTGAACTAAATAGGATTGAAGGTTTGGAAAATGTTCGTGGCAGGGGCTTGATGATAGGTTTTGATGTGAATGGTGAATTGAAGGACTTGCGTAAAAACCTGCTAAACAACCGCCATGTATTTACCGGGGAAGCAAAACCGAATGTAATTAGGCTGTTACCTTCGCTTGCACTTACACGCGAACAGGCAGATGAATTTTTAGATGCGTTAAAGAATGAGATAAGCGAGGTTATTGCGCCGGTCCTAAAGGGAGAAGAGAGGGGAAAAGTATAAATGTAACTTTTAAGCGAAAAGAGTTGGAAGTAAATACACAACCTGCCACGTCATTGCGAGGAGGAGGAACGACGACGAAGCAATCTGCTGATTGAATGTTGATAGGATTAATTTTAACGCGCAGATTGCTTCGTTCCTCTTAATTACGCGTAGTGAGTGTTGTACAAGAGTGCGACCCCAAGTTCCACTTCGATCGTCGGGGCAGACTCAACGATGACAAATAGAATCACCAACGCTGGTACCACAAAAATCAAATACAAGAATTGAAAAACTTTATTTCTGTTGACGATGTAAGCGATATAAATGCACTGGTTGCAAAGGCGCTTGCATACAAAGTCAACCCGTATGGCGATAAAGCTTTGGGGGTAAATAAGCGAATTGGTTTGCTGTTTTTAAACCCCAGCTTACGTACCCGCCTCAGCACCCAGGCAGCCGCTCAAAACCTGGGTATGGAAACCATAGTATTTAACGTAGATAAAGAAGGATGGGCGCTTGAATTTGAAGAAGGCGCTATCATGAGCGGTAACACGGTGGAGCATGTAAAAGATGCGGCACCCATACTTGGTAAATATTTTGATATCCTTTGCGTACGCACATTTCCAACACTTAACAACCGGGAGGAAGATTACAGTGAGATGTACATCAGCCAGTTTGTTAAGTTTGCTGGCATACCGGTTATTAGCCTGGAAAGCGCCACGTTGCATCCGCTGCAAAGCCTTACGGATATAGTTACGATTGTTGAAGAAATTGAAAACACAAAACGCAAAACGCAAAACGCAAAACCAAAGGTTGTACTTACCTGGGCACCGCATGTAAAACCACTTCCGCAATGTGTTGCCAACTCTTTTGCACAATGGATGAATGAATGGGGCGAGGCTGATTTTGTAATAACGCACCCCGAAGATTATGAGCTTGCCGAACAGTTTACAAAAGGCGCTACCATTACGCATAATCAGGATAAAGCTTTGAAAGATGCTGACTTTGTTTATATAAAAAACTGGAGTACGTTTAACGACTATGGTAAAATTTATTGCAACGATCCATCGTGGATGCTGACGGAAGAAAAAATGAATTTAACCAACCATGCAAAGGTGATGCATTGCCTGCCGGTACGCAGAAACGTTGAATTAAGCGATGAGATTTTAGACAGTGAGAATAGCATTGTAACCCAACAAGCGGGTAACAGGTTATGGGCTGCGCAGGCTGTGATCAGTGAAATTTTGAATAATACAATACGTGATGTTTAAAGTTTTATATTCTTTAATTTTGATAAAAACCGTTGTATGATAACGATTAAAGGGGAGTATGAAGATGGCACAATCAAATTATTAGAAAAAGCTCCTTCCATAAAAAAGCATAAGGTTCTCATTACTTTTCTTGAAGAGGAATTCGATGAGGAAGCATTAATGAGGCAGCTTTCATTACAGCAGCCTATAGCGTTTGTGGATTACCTGAACGATGAAAAAGAAGACCTTTATCAGGAATATATAAATCAGCCTCAATGAACACCGGCGATATAGCAATTGTATCATTTCCACACACCGACCTGATTTCATTTAAAGCGCGCCCAGCCGTGGTTATCAGGCAGACTGATGATATGTACCGGGATGTTCTTGTCTCTTATATTACTTCTGTACAACCAGTAAAACCTGGTTTATATCAAATGGTTTTGTTGCCCGACAACATTAATAATTTAAAGGTTGTTTCAACCTTAAAAGTTTGCAGGATAGCGACGATCGAAAATGATAAAATAAAAGCTGTAATTGGCAAACTCAACCCCACTCAATTACAACAATTTCGAACAATATTTAAATCACTAGTAGATTAAAAAGGTGCAAAAACTTTTCGTTGTTAAAATTGGCGGTAATGTAATTGATGATGAACAATCGTTGCAACTATTTCTTACTGATTTTGCACAGGTAAGCGAGGCTAAGATTTTAATACATGGCGGGGGAAAGATCGCATCGCGCATGGGTGATAAATTAGGCATACAATCAAATTATATTAACGGGAGAAGAATAACGGACGATTCGATCATTGACCTGGTTACAATGGTATATGGTGGTCTTGTAAACAAAAAGATCGTTGCGCAATTGCAAAGCCTTTCGTGCAATGCAATTGGTTTAACCGGTGCTGATGGCAACATAATTCCTGCAGTTAAACGCCCGGTGAAAGAGGTAGATTTTGGATGGGTGGGCGATGTAGAGAGCCCTGCGATAAACCTGGAAAGTTTAAATTTATTGCTGCGGGGAAGTATGGTCCCGGTATTTGCACCACTTACACACGATGAGCAGGGACACATGTTAAACACCAATGCCGATACCATCGCCTCAGCTTTAGCAACTGCTTTATCAAACCACTACAATGTGCGCTTGATTTATTGTTTTGAGAAGAAAGGTGTGCTGGAAAATGTGGAGGATGAAGCCTCCGTGATCAAATCAATCAACAAAGAAAAATACCGGCAATTGCTTGGAGATAATAAATTATTTGAAGGAATTTTACCAAAGATTGACAATGCTTTTGCAGCTATTGACGCTGGCGTAAACGAAGTATTGATAGGGGATGCAAAAGATCTTTTACAAAACGTTGGTGCAACAACCACCGGAACTTTATTTACCAACTAATGGCACATCTTACTTTATACAACGATGCTGTTGAGCTGTTACAAAAGCTCATATCCATCCCATCCTTTTCAAAACAGGAAAATGAAACAGCAACTGCTTTAGAAGAATTTTTACAAGCTCACAACATCACGCCCAACCGGCATTTGAATAATGTATGGGCGGTCAATAAATTCTTTGATCCGGAAAAGCCTTCCCTGTTACTCAACTCGCACCACGACACCGTAAAACCCAACCCGCAATATACCCGCGACCCTTACCAGGGCGCGATTGAAGACGGTAAATTATATGGGCTTGGGAGCAATGATGCCGGTGGATGCCTGGTTAGTTTAATTGCCACCTTTCTTCATTTTTATTACCAACAAAACCTTAAGTACAATGTTGTATTCGCTGCTTCCGCAGAGGAGGAGATCAGTGGATTAAACGGTATTGAAGCCGTATGCAAAGTGTTGCCGAAAATGGATTTCGGCATTGTGGGCGAACCAACAAAAATGGACATGGCAATTGCTGAAAAGGGGTTGATCGTTTGTGATTGTATGGCGCACGGCAGGGCTGGCCATGCAGCACGCGAAGAAGGAGAAAATGCGATCTATAATGCCATCAAAGATATTCAGTGGCTTAACAGTTATAAGTTCGATAAAGTGTCTGAATGGCTGGGTGCGGTTAAGATGAGTGTGACTTCCATCAACACGGAGAACAAGGCACACAACATGGTACCCTCCCAATGCAGTTTTATACTGGACGTTCGGGTAACGGATGATTACACCCACGAAGAAGTATTGGCGATCATCAAACAAAATATTAAAAGCGAAATCAACCCGCGCAGCATGCGCATGAAGGCAACCCGTTTACCTACCGATCATCCAATTATACAGGCAGGACTTTCGTTGGGTAAAACCTGTTATGGTTCGCCAACCAGCAGCGATAAAGCCCTCATGCCATTTCCGGCAGTAAAGTGTGGACCCGGCGATAGCGCACGAAGCCATACTGCAGATGAGTTTATTTATTTAAAGGAAATAGAAGAAGGGATAAATGGGTATGTGAGGATGTTGGAGAAGATAGTGTGAGTGCTGGTTGCAAGATGCTGGTTGCTGGTTAAGTGTTAGAAAGTTTGTCTAATAAAGTCAATCGACAATGAAAAGCTATCGAGATACATAAGATATCGGTGACTCTTCCTAAGTTCGAAATGCATGAGGAAGGTACCCAGGTAAGGAGATCGTTGAAAGCGGTAACAGCCTTGATTATATAAGGTTTTGCGAGGCGAATATATCAAACCTGACTTTATCAAATACCTTGTGTATGCACAAGCCGAATGCGACGAGACTATGGTTTACCTTGATTTTTTACAAAAAACAAATTCATTAACTACAAAGAACGCTACCAGCAATTGACCCAGGGTTACATCGTACTAAGCAAACGCCTCAATAAATTCATTCATTGGTAGAAAATAACTGGAACGCTTTTCCCTAAAATAACCAGTAACCTGTAACCTGTAACCTGTAACCACCATGAAACTCTGGCAAAAAAATACAAACGTTTCCGCAGCAGTAGAAGCTTTTACGGTTGGCAACGATCGCGCAATGGATATGCACCTGGCCCCGCACGATGTTGTAGGCTCGCTGGCTCACATTACTATGCTGGAAAGCATTGGTTTGTTAACTCCAGATGAATTAAGAATTCTGTCTGCCGAATTAAAAGGAATCTATAAAGAAATAACTGCGGGAAACTTTACATTAGAAGATGGCGTGGAAGATATTCACTCTCAGGTTGAGTTGATGCTAACGCAACGCTTAGGCGAAGTAGGCAAGAGGATACATAGCGGAAGAAGCCGCAACGACCAGGTGCTGGTTGACCTGAAATTATTTTTCAGGAGTGCAATTGAACAACTGGTTCAAAACATCCATCACCTGTTTGATTTGTTACAACAACAGAGTGAGGCTCATAAACAACACCTATTGCCAGGCTATACGCATATTCAATTGGCCATGCCTTCCTCTGTTGGTTTATGGCTGGGAGCGTACGCCGAAAGCTTAGTGGATGATGTGATCACGCTGCAATCTGCTTATAAAGTGGTAAACAAAAATCCGCTGGGTTCGGCTGCGGGCTATGGTTCTTCATTTCCATTAAACAGAACAATGACTACCCGGCTATTGGGTTTTGAGGAGTTGAATTATAACGTGGTTTATGCACAAATGAGCCGGGGTAAAACGGAGCGTATTGTTGCACAGTCGTTAAGCAATGTAGCCTCTACGCTTAACAAGCTGAGCATGGATTGCTGTCTGTATATGAACCAGAACTTTGGTTTCATTTCTTTTCCTGATGAACTAACAACCGGTTCATCCATTATGCCACATAAAAAAAACCCCGATGTTTTTGAGCTGATCCGTGCCAAGTGTAACCAACTGCAGGCGTTACCAAATGATGTTGCTTTACTCACCACAAATCTTCCATCGGGCTACCACCGCGACTTCCAGTTGTTAAAAGAATATCTTTTCCCTGCATTTATCACTCTCAACAGTTGTATCGATATGATGCACCTGATGATGAGCAACATCCTCGTGAAAGATAACCTGTTGAGCGATGAGAAATACAAATATTTATTTAGCGTGGAAGAAGTGAACAAACTTGTTTTAAACGGCGTACCCTTTAGAGACGCTTATAAAAAAGTAGGGGTTGAAATAGAGGAAGGTAATTTTAATTACACGCCATCGGTTCATCATACCCACGAGGGGAGCATTGGCAACTTATGCACCGATCAAATTAAACACATGATGCAGCAGGCGGTGGATGAATTTGGGTTTGAAAAATATCATGAGGCGATTGAAAATCTAATAAAATAGAGAGGCATCCTCATTTGCAATTAATAGATAGTTTGTTGTGCCAAAATTTCTCTCACAGAAAAACTTCGGAAACAATTATCCCAGTTAACATCAACACCATACGAATCTCCGATAATCAACAGATATTCCGTTTCCAATGGTTCCGTAAGTCTTTGATTGGCCTGATAAATTATTTTTTTAAGATTGCCACCAAGCCGTTTTTTGGCAAAAGCAATATCATTCCATCTATCATATGTTATTATCACTTTCAGCTTTGCCTTTACATAGGTTAGTTTAATCATCTCTTCATAGGAAAGAAGGATTTCATTCTCATGCTCAATTAGAATAGCATTAGTGGTATTAGACCTTGCA
>JANPIA010000067.1:0-5156 GCA_031424735.1 Segetibacter sp. | reverse complement strand
GCTGCACCGCCAATTAAACGGGGCGCTGTCATTTCATTCGACTTTACCGGTATATCGTTGTTGGTGAGATACAAAACTTCTTTTTCCTTTTCGGTAAAAGTGAAGGACCATGCATTAAAAGTGGTGGTAACATCCCTTGCGGTTAACCCTAATTTCCAGCGGTTGCTTTGGTATTGAATGCCGGCATCTAAACCAAAGCCCCATGCCGAAGCAAACGAACCTACTTTGCGATGGATGATCTTTACATTACCCCCAAAGCTCAGCTTCTTATCCTCCTCGTCGCGCACTTTTTGGGCATACGATAAAAGGAATCCATAATCGGCAGAAGAAAAAGTTTTGATGTTATTATAATTCACCGATCCATCCGGCTCCACCAGGAACAAAGTGTTTGGAATATCATCTACCGCAAACCGGAGAATGGATAAACCTACTACCCTCTTCTCATCGCGCAGCGGAACAGCGCCGCTGATGTAATCGTATTTTCCTATGCCGGCAAAATATTCGGCGTGCATGATGTTTACAGAGGGAAAATCCTGTACCCCCACTAAGCCCGCGGGGTTCCAATAACCGGCAGTACCGTCGTGTACGCTTGCAACCTGTGCCCCTCCCATAGCAAGCCCTCTTGCCCCGGCACCAATATTTAAAAATTCGTTGGAGTATTTTCTGAATTGAGCCCCGGCTTTTGTACAAACCATCAAGACTATAACACCAGCAGTCAGTTGTTTCAATTTCATGAAGAAAAGTTACTAAACATGAGTTAATCAGCCGTAAAAATCAACAAATAAAGCCATTTAAAAAACCGGGTTGCATTTCACAATGTTTTGCTTGCTGCAATAGAATTTGCCGTACAAGGGTGTGACACAACGATGAAGCCATGAAAAACAAATGGAGGCACCCAAAAAACACTATAAAATCCCTTATAAAAAAGAAGCTCCGCTGGTGGGAGCTTCGTTTCTAATGCCTGTTTATTTTATACGTTTTCCTTTGCAAGCCATCATCTACCACCAGCAGGTACAATCCTTTTTGGTAGGGCGACATATCAATTAACGCTGAACCATTCACGCTTTTTTGCAACAGTTGCTGTCCAATAGAATTGAGCAATGTAACAGAACTGGCTTTCCCATCTGCCCTGTTCACCGAGATGTTTAGTTTGTCTTTTACCGGGTTGGGATAAATATTCACTGCAATTCCCTTTGCCACCGAAACCAACCGCACCGGCGAAAACATTTGTTTGCCATCCTTATCTACGATCCTCAACCGGTAATAGTTTTTACCAAAGGGCACCGCACGATGTAAATACTGGTACAACTGCAACGTACCCAAATTAGCCGGTGCTAAAGTGCCAATAGTTTTAAACACTAAGCCGTCGGCGCTGTATTGCAGCTCGTACCGACTCAAATTGGTTTCCTGGTTCATGCTCCAGTTGGTTAGCACATCGGTGCCCTGCAACTTTGCCGTAAACTCCAGCAATGTTACCGGGAAAGGATTTTGGCTGTTTATGAAAATATATTTGTTCAGGGTGTTGTTAAAGGAGTATTGTTCCTTCTGCGGATTATCGGAGTTTATACCAATAAACAAATTGTATTTTCCCTGTAAAGAATTAATGTCGATATAGGTTTTGATGTGAACACTGTCTCCGGCAGCCACCGGACGTGTTTTAAACACGGGCAAAGCAAACACATTGTTTTGCAAATCGCTCAACCATATTTTAACCGAAAGGCTATCGAAGTTTACGCCGGAAGCATTTTTAAAAGCTACCCCAACATTCAGCGAATCGGGGTAACCAAAACCACGAACGGTATCGGGTATATTAACGTACAAATTTGGTGCAAGTCCACCCTCGGGTGCTGCATCGTATTCCACCTGGTAGTAGCTTAGTTGGTAAGGTGTTGCGGTAATGCTGTCCTGGTTTTTTAACCGCAATTCAATATATGGATAGTCATCGGCGCTAACCGTGCTGATATCAAAATTTGGTTGTGCAGTGCTGAGGTTATACAGCATAGTTTCGCCACCATTTTTATTAAACCCAATTACTTGTAAAGATGGTTTGTCGTTGTCGGGCTCCAGGCTGCTGCCAGCCCACTTCACCCTTTTCCACCCTTTGGAAGGGCCATATTTTTGCGAAGTGATGTAGCCCAGCGTTTCGGGTGTATTACAGGTTACATTCAGGTTAACACGGTCGTAAATGCCGCGGCTGAAAACGTATTCCGGGGTAAAAGAAGCATCGTTCTTTTTATAAACAAACGAAAAGGTTCGGGAACGGTTAAATGAATCGATACCGGCAAAACCCTGTTGTTTTAAACGGTGATACACTGTGGTGCCTGCACCATACCTTGCTGTATCTGCCTGCCAAACCGAGGCAAATTTGTTGATGGCATCTTCTTCCGAAGCTACAATTCTAACCACAACAAAGTAGCCGTTTGGTATAGAATCCATAAAGCGGGCAGCCTTGTTACGGTTGGCGCTATCAGTGGTTAAAAAGTCGAAATTGTATTGACGGCTGATGCCACAGTCTGTAGAAATACTTCCGTTTAAACCCACCGCACCAGGCTTATTTTTCCATGGCTCAAAAGTAATGGGGTTGAAAACATTGTACTGTAATGCCGGCCCGTCGCAGGCGCTCTGTATAGTTTGAATACCGTTTACAGCTACACTAAAATGCCCGTCTTCGGTACCGCTGGTTGGGTAAATGGAGTTAACAATGAAGAGGTTGTTGGAGCGGGTTTTAAATTTGAACTTCCTGTCTGCACTGTCTAAATAAATTTTGTCGAACGAGGCTTTGGTGTGCTGGTAAAAATCGGATTGCTCAAAGCCAGCAAACCCGGAGGCATCGTATTTAAATGATGCATAATTCCAATACGGATTAGGCATAACTGGGGCTACTCTCCAATAATAAACTGTGTTGTTTTTTAAGGTGAAGTTGGGTGCGAATTCTATTACGCCACCTTTACTGGTAACTGCGGATGAAGCCTTAAGCGGCGAATTAAAAAAGTCAGTAGTATCAATTTCCATCATCCAGTTGCGGCTTTCGCTCAGTGGGTTTGCAGTTGATGCCCTAAACTTGAAGTTGGTGGTATTAACGATTGCATTTTTGTAAGGATAGATTGTCCGTATCTCATCTTCCGAAATAATAATTTCCTTTGTTGCTGCATTATTGTTTTCCGTCATCTCTACCAGCTCGTTGTCAAAATCAAGCGAAGCGCTGATCTTGTTTACGCCTTTATCCCTGCTGGCTACAATGGGCATTTCTATAATTACCGAGTCAACATTTTTAAGTGGCGCTATCTTTTTAATGATCGTGGAAGAAATTGAACCATCGGGCAACTGCCGGCTAATTTTTATTTTAAGCGAATCGTTTTGTGCTCTTCCAACATTATGCACTTTCACCTTTACCGAAAAGCTGGTGTCGGCAATTGAAATAAACGCCGGCGAAACCAGTATTTGCGGTTCTTCCATTACATAATCGGGTAAAGTAAAAGTGTTCATTTTCACCGCGGGGTCGCCATGTAAAGTGTATTGCTCAGAGTGAAGGCGACTGTAGAAGTCTACCGAACCTGTTGATGCTAACGCTTGTGTAATACCTTCCTGAATAGCAACTCCTATGGGTTGGTTGTACTTACTTTTGCCGAAAGCTTTGTAAAATTCCCTTGTATAAATATTGAGGTAATTGATAACACCGAAGTTGGTGCTGGCTATATAACCAATAGCACCTCTTTGCTTAGCCAGTACAAACTTTTCGGAAAAGGTTGTGCGGTTGCTGAAACGGTTTGGTTCGTAATCAAACAGGTTACCCGCCAGGCATCCGTTTACAATAAACATCGGGTATTTGCCGGCATTGGAATAATACTCAGGATTATCTAAGTTGAAATCTAAGCTGGTGGCAGATGAGTGGCCAAAATAGGTGATCAGCGATGAGCCATGTTCGTAGGTATTTTTAAAGGAAACTACGGCATTGGTATATCCGCCCGGGTCGCCAATTTTGCTGTAGTCAGTTACTTTGGCACCAAAAGCGGTGTCTTTAATTATAGCTGAATAGCCCTGGAAATAGCCATTCAACTGGTTGCCCAATGTAGCATCGTTAGCACCGGCAATTTGTAAAACATTCTTCATCCAGGCTTTACTGTCAACCGTGTTTACCGGGCTTTGCTGCGCCGAATCGTATTGCTTTACTTTTTGCAGGTAATCGCCCACTTCCTGCGCCGATATGGCTGATAACCGGCCAATGGGTGTTGTGGGAATTGCTTTTTCACCTTCGGAACTTAACAGGTTATCCGATGCCGGGTAGCCCCAGGTTGGTACAAGGTTAAGCTGTTCTATAATCGGATCGTCTTCACTTTGTTTGTAAGCATTATACGTGATGCCTTTGCCTATTAAAAACACAAATTTGGGTGGTGCTGTAAAACGGGCACGGGCAAACTTCAAAAAATTCTTTACAGATAACGGATGCTTTTTTACGCCCCAGGCAAATTGATCCACCAGTTCATTAATATCGACCACCTGCGTTTTATAGTTGCCACCAGCTGCGGAACTCCTGTATTGTTTGTATTGTTCAACATAGTTATCCCCACCGGTACCATAAATCAACGGGTTGGAAATAATGAGGTAATCGCCCTGGTTAGCGGCGGTATTGTAATTCACAAAATTTCGTGATCTGATATCGTTAACGGATTTATAGTAATTGCCAGCCTGTGTTGTTAAAACCAGTTTGTAGGCAACGGTTGAAGGTTGTAATACAATCTTCACCGTATCGGGGTTGCTTATGTTTCCCACATATCTTTTTCCGTTTGCCAAATCGTATAAAACCGGTGCAACGCCACCGTGATTAAAGTTGGCCATCTTTAAGTAGGCGCCTTGTGCCGATGCATTGAGCGAGAACTCAAAAGAAGCAGCGCCACCCATGTTAAACTCCCGCGGATAAGTAAGCTCCATTTTTGCGATCTTCATTTCATCGCATTCAACACTGCTTTTATTCACCACGGTAAAAACTGCATTGCCAGCGCTGATTTTGCTAACCGGCAAATCTTCCTCATACTTATAATCAAACAAATAATCCATTTGAAATACGCTCAGCGAATCATTGTTCAGCAATATTTTTACACTGCGGCTGTTTACCTGGTTACCCACCGCATTAATATTTATACGCATGGCAGGTCCGC
>JANPIA010000066.1:0-3591 GCA_031424735.1 Segetibacter sp. | reverse complement strand
TTGCGGCTTTCCACCCGGGGGCTACCTGTACGATTTTGAAATCAGAGAATTGTATCCTAACCAGGGCATCCAGGATGCTATCAACAACCCATTTGTCTTTAGAAAATTTTCCCTGCCATCCAATACATTTTTACTGGATACCATGGTTAACCGTTATGTTTTGCAACGCGGCAAAAAATATGTCATCAGGGTAAGGGCCACAGGTAATACACCCGGAACACCAACTTTTATTGATAACAGCGGATACAGCAGAACGGAGGCTTTTCAATACGGAGAAAATGCAGACATCACCACGCAAACGCCTTTTGGAAGTATTGATCCTACATTGGCCTATTTAAAGTTTGAAGAGCGAATGGCCGACTATTGGGATAATAAATACACAGCATTGCAGGCCGGCAACGGATCAGATACACTGGTGCCCATAAAAGAATTTATATCGCTAAAGCTGATGCAAAACGGCTTTGGTTATGGTTTGGATGCCATAGAGATATTTTACCTACTCAATCCTGAATTGATCAATGAAAAAATGGTGCGGTTGAGTTATAAAGCTAAGATGCCTTTGTTGCCTGTTGTCAGTGAGAGTAAGGTGCGAAATTTTGCCATAAAACACAATGGCAGCATGCAGCCCGATCAGGCACTGGTAAACAGTTATAAGATGAAACTTGACAGTTTAAACGCCCGGTATACCTTAAACAATTTTCCAGAGAATATTAAACCGTTAATTAACAATGCACTGCTAAGCTTAAACAAGTTTTCCGGCGAAGCCGGTTCTGCAGAACGCGAAACAGTCAACACGATAAACAAACTGTTATCCGAGCTATTATTTATAGGAAAACCGCAGCAAAAAACAAATGTAGTCATCAACCAAAATCATGTAGCTGAGGTTGTAAACGACCTGATAGAAATAACATCTCAACCGGTGTATGCTTCTGCATTCAACAAGCACCCACAAGCCGATAAAATAGCGATGAAAGCAGGGCTTATTCATGCCGCATCTTATACTTATGAACCCATACCTACAGGCTTTGATATGAGGCAGTTTGCTACCCGTTACGAGGATTTCTATTTTGCTTCCAAAGACAGGGTACTTCCCTTTGACATAATTGTGTACAGGTCTAAAACACCGCCCCAGGGACCCGTGTTAGCAGAGCCCAATCTCAACGAGGCTTACCGCATTTTCTATACCCCCTCCAGTTTATACAACAATAAAAATCCTGACGTTAATGCAAGTGTTTCACCTGACCTTGCCTCTACCACGCAGGTGCCTTTACCGCAAACACTTGGCTATAAATTCTGGACGTTAAATATGAGTAATCACAGTCGTACAAGTGCTACAAATGTGGAGGTAAAAGACATATTTATAAATAATCGCAAAAAAGGTTCAACAGACAAACGCTTAAGCATTTTGCTTAAAGTAAATTGATGTTTTACCGCTTGAAGAACTTTTAGCTTTTTATAAAACTGCACGAAAGAAATTTGATTGTATGGGCTATATCGAAGGATTTAAGTACGACATTTTTATCAGCTATTCGCACATTGACAACGCTAAAACACCAGGTACTACGCATAGCTGGATAGAGATGTTTTACGAAGAATTGGTGCTCTCTCTCTGGCAATCCATTGGCACTAAAAAAATTGATATCTGGTGGGATAATAAAAGACTGGATGGAGGGGTAGCTTTTGATGGTGCTATCGAAAAGGGTATTAAAGAGTCAGCGATCTTTCTTTGCCTTAATTCACCTTCATTTCTAAACTCGGATTATTGCCAAAAGGAGCTGGACCTCTTTTTTAAAAAAGCACACGATGAACCTTATGGCCTAAAAATAAAAGACCGTCCAAGAATTATAAATGTATTACTCTACAACATACCCTATACACGGTGGCCATACGAGTTGAACGGCACTACCGGCTTTGCGTTTCACGATGGCGAAGATGATGACGATAAGGGTGATCCCATAATTTATACTGCTGCAGATTATAAAGAGCGGTTGCATAACTTGCGTGATGCCCTTGTTGAGCTGATTGAAATTTTACGTAAACCACCACCTCCCCCTGAAGATAAGTTTACCATTTACTTTGGCGAAGTACCCGATACCCTTAGGAGCCTTCGTACTAAAACCATCTCAGCTTTAAGAGAAGCGGACTATGCCATACTTGGTGATATTCCACCGCCTTACGAGGATGAAGAACATGAAAATGCGGTAAACGAAGCCCTTGAAAATTCAATGCTCTCCATTCACTTGCTGGACCAATATCCCGGCCACGAAATACTTCAGGCACCTAATACCTGGTACACAAAAAAACAGGCAGAACTAAGTCTTGCTTCCGAAACAAACAAACTGATTTGGGTACCCGGCCAACTCAACCTGAACGATATAGAAGAGCAACCCTATAAACAATTTTTATCTGACCTGTATTGCGGTCTTAAAACGGCTCCAAAACTGGATTTTGTAAGAGGCGTAAAAAGTGAACTGACCATACAGGTAAAGGATATTGTAAACCGCATTATAAAAGAAACCGCACCGGTGCCCATTGCAGGGCAATTGTCTGTATTGCTCGATACTCATATTAAAGACCAACTCTTTGCTTTGGAATTAAGTAAGTCCATGCTTGATAAAAATATTCAGCCTTATATTAATCCGCAGGATGATGACCCGCATAAAAACATTGGTATGTTAGAAGACAGGATTAGCCTGGTTAGTAAGCTGATCTTTTTTTATGGAAAGGTATCGAAGGACTGGGTTATAGAAAGAATGAATGCGGCGCTACAGGTTATAGTAGAGCACAATTACTTCGTTGATGATTTTATCGTTATTATGCTTCCTCCGCATAAAGACAACAGTGAATTCGTTTTAAGACAAAGATTTGTAAAAGTGAATGTATTTGACTACAGCGATCAACCTATAACAGAAGGTGGCAGAATGGAAGATTTCTTCAACAAGCTAAAGTCGTAACATGAGTGCCGCAGGTAACGATACAGCAGGGGCCATGTCATTGGGTGATGATAACCCGTTACAACAAAGTCAACAGCAACAAAACACTGCGTCAACCGATCTATCTTTTCAATTTAAATATGTAGCAACCGATGATAACCCCTTTGTTGGGTTACGCCCATTTGAAAGCGACGAAACACTCTTATTTTTCGGACGGCAGCAACAAACACTCGATTTACTCAAAAGACTACATCAATATAATTTTGTTGGGGTAACCGGTTCTTCGGGTAGTGGCAAATCTTCATTAGTTCGTGCCGGTGTTATACCCCGTTTAAAAGCCGGGTACCTGGTAAACGATCGTGACCACTGGATTGTTGCCATTTGCAAACCGGGACATAGCCCCATTTGTAACCTTGCCGAAGAATTATTAAACAAACTTCCCGCTCAAAACATTTATACCAATGCCACCGAACTTGAGGTAAAGTTGAAACAGGGGGGAATAAAGGTGTTATTAGAATTACTGCAGCCCATCATCAACCAAAACAGTAACCTGTTTCTTTTAATTGACCAGTTTGAAGAGATTTTTCGCTTTGCTTTACATCAACAGGATTACGATAAAAAGGATGAGGCTATTGAGTTTGTTAACCTGCTTTTACAG
>JANPIA010000065.1:0-9797 GCA_031424735.1 Segetibacter sp. | reverse complement strand
CCTGGCAGGAAAGGTATCAGCACGTTACAAGCTTTCCAACAACCTTGCAGTAAGGGGATCGGTGAACAATGGCTTTCGTGCACCAAGTTTGCCACAGCGCTATTATACCGTTCAAAACCTAACCATTGCAAATCGTGGCGGCGTTCTCATCCCTGGAATCAGGGCACTCTTTCGTAACGACAGCCCGCAAGCACAGGCTTTTGGCATCCCTAATCTCACTGCTGAACGTTCAGTAAATGTTAGCGGCGGAATTACAGCTTCACTTGGCAAGACCATTCGCATAACAGTTGATGCTTATTGGATACAAATTAAAAACAGGATCGTTGCAAGTGGAGGATTTGATACAACGAATAATCCTGTGGTAAAAGAAATACTTAGTCCATTCAAAGGAGTTACTTCGGCGCAATTTTATGTAAATGCCATCAATACTAAAACTAAAGGAATTGATATAGTACTGAACGGAAACTGGACAATTAATAAAGCAACTCTTTTAGCTACATTTGCCGGGAACTTTACACAAACAAGATTGTTTGGCAATATCAAAAACGCCGGTAAACTGCCAGCAGATTCGCTTAATACCAACATACTTTTCAACAGGGAAGAAAGAGCAAGACTAGAGCTCGGGCAACCGGATAGTAAGATCATTTTGTCGCTTAATTACAAGACAAATAAATTTGGCGTACTGGTACGCAACACACGGTTTGGTGAAACTGGAAGCCGGTTTATAAACCCAGCCATTAATCCCGATGAAAACTTTTCTTCTAAATTATTAACAGACCTCAGCCTTAGCTACACACCAAAATCGTGGATCACTTTTACCGCTGGTGCCAATAATATTTTTGATGTATATCCCGATCCATTTCAGGATGTAAGAAATACCGCCGAAGGTATAAATATCTATAGCCTGGAAGCCACGCCATTTGGGTTTTACGGAGGGTATTATTTTGTGGGTTTGGGAATACAGTTTCAGAAAAGGTAAACGCTATTCCAAAGTGGTGCTTGTAACAAGAAAGCAAGAAAATGATAGCGATGTCGGGCGACAAGTGAATCAGTTTTATGCCCCGATATTAACAATACGAAGCATTCTTTTTGCTTAACCGCTAAGTGTACAAATCCTTACTAACGGTTAACGAATATTGTATTGCTCGGGTCAAATCCTAAACTTGCAGTTGCATCCACGGTAGCTGTTTTACTGATACCATTTAGATTAATTGTTGTTGTATTTCTTAAGCCAGCAACCTTAGAAATATCAAACCTCGAAAAAGCTCCGTATGCATTGATGTCTGCGTTGGGACCTTCGTTTCCCTGGAAACGACATCCTGAGAAGGTCATTTCGAGTATATTATCGTTTACAATATTTGGAGTAGGTGACGCGGCAGAGGTGAAACCCGCGACTGCAAATACAGCTCCACGGTTTCCGACTATAGGGGGTGTAACCGTTCCGTGGGTTCCATTATCGCGAATACTTGTTCCAAAGGCTTCAAAACTAATTGAATTATTAGTGGATGGAATTGAGCCCTGTGTAAGTCCTGCCTCAATTGAATATCCAAGGGCATTCTTTTCAACAATGTCGTTATTGGATTTTATTACAATGCTACAGTTGGTTGCCATTGCATTGAGGGCATTCAGACCTTCCCTGTTTCCAAAAATCTGATTTCGCTTAAGCTCCACTTTTATGGACGCACCCGTTACGCCACCTTGGGAATTCTGTATCTGAATACCTGTTCCAGTTGAACCCATTCCGGCATCTGTTATATTATCCCGAATCTCACTATCCTCAACCACAGCGTCAATAATTCGATTACTACACTCTGCATTTCTGTTGATTATATTAAGACCAATTGGAGCTCCTGTTAATATAGTATGAGCAATTCTGATTTTCGCGACTGGCGTTCCTACCAGATCTGTTTGAATTAAAGAACGAAGATTTGTATTAGTGCGATTGCTTTGAATTGTTATCCATTCAATGGAGTTCTCGCCCCTGCCAATTCTTATAGCCCCTGTTCTCAGGGTTCCCGTTCCTGGTGTTACTGATGCCCTGTCCAAGCCTGAAACATCAATCACAACAGCCTCAGGATTTCCGGGCTGTCCTACAAGAGACATATTTTCTTGCAATTCAAGTCGTCCCTCTGTGGGAACACTTGGATTAGGAATTAAGGTATAAGTGTTTGGTTGAAGCACGATTGTGCTACCAGAATTTTCCTGATTATGAACTGCCGCATATAACTCGGCAGTGTTGGTCACATAAATTCTTTTTGCAACTTGCTGACCATTATTAGTATTGCTGGATTGTTCCGTAGCGAAGGGATCTTTTTCAAATGGTTTCAAATCTTGTTTACGGCATGAAAAAAGTAAACAGGTAAACAGCATAAGGCTTAATGAGAATTTACTTTTCATAAAAGAAGTTTTAAGGTGATAATAAAAATGACAAAATCGAATTGTACAACCAATGTAGAAAGTTGGGTTTTAATTTTTTTATCTAATACTCTAATGAACGACTTCCTGGAATTAAAACAGATAAAACCCATTAATGGCATTGACGCATAAAGGCTGCTGTTTGTGATAAAAAGTTGTAGTTCGTGCAATAGTTATTTCCTCCACTATCGCAACCAAATTATGTTCTTATTTTGTAGCATCAATCAGAAGACATGGATGTTAATCACCAAAATAATTTCCTGTTCTCCTCAAAAAATCGAGTGTGGAGGCATGTAGTGTTTTGGATTGCCCAGGTATTATTTTTTGCAACACTGTATGTGAACAACCACGGTTTCGCCAGGCAACTAATTTTAGTTACAGGCTGGGTACCTGCACGAATGTTATATACTTATCCTCTTACAAATTGGGCTCTTCCTAAATATCTGTTGAAAGGGAAATATGTCCAGTTTCTTTTTATCATGCTGGGATGGGCAATCGTCGGCTGGTACCTGAATTATTTCTACCGGTTCAGCATCATGGTTCCATATCAGGAATTTATGGGATTTAAGAACATATTAAAAGATGTGAATGCAACCGGAGGTTTATTAGCATCTATTTCTACAGCCTTCGCCGGTTGTATGGTCGTTTTATTTAAACACTGGTTAAAAAAGCAGCAGGAATGGCTGCAGGCTGAAAAAGAAAAAGTAACGGCTGAATTAGAACTGCTAAAAGCACAGGTGCATCCTCATTTTTTGTTTAATACACTAAACAACATCTATTCTTTTTCTCTCGATACTTCACCAAAAGTGGCTGATCTGATAATTAAGCTTTCTTCTTTGCTTCGCTATATGCTGTACAATTGCAAGGCAGAACACGTACTACTTGAGAAAGAAATAGAAGTGATGAAAAATTATATCGACCTGGAAAAAGAAAGATATGGTAATAATATTGAGGTATCATTTAACATTTCGGGAAACATAGCAGGTAAATATATATCACCGCTTTTACTGCTGCCTTTTCTAGAAAACGCATTTAAACATGGCACATCGGAACAATTAGAAAAGCCGTGGCTAAGCGTGGATTTAACAGTAATGCAAAATACCATGAAATGCAAAATTGCGAATAGTAAAAATGAGATTGTCACCGTAAATGAAAATGGGATCGGAGTACAAAATGTAAAAAAGAGGCTGGAATTATTATACCCCGGTAGATATGAGCTAAGGCTAAATAACGGGGACCATTTTTTTGTGGTTTCGTTACGCATTGAATTAACAGACGAAAACAAATTTTCATCAGCCACTTCATTAATTTTTGTACCGGTTCCCGAAACAACTGTGTTATGAAAGTTCGTTGTTTGCTTGTAGATGATGAGCCGCCTGCATTAAAGGTTTTGGTGTCTCACATCTCAAATATTAATGGCTTCGAAATTGTGGGTCAATGCAAAAATGCGATTGAAGCCCTCGAGATTTTGCAAACAAAAACAGTTGACCTTATTTTTCTCGATATTAAGATGCCAAAGATCCTAGGCACTGATTTCCTGAGAACGCTATCCCATCCACCTAAAGTTATTTTCGTTACAGCTTATGATGATTATGCAGTTGAAGGATACGACCTCGATGCAGTGGACTATCTTGTAAAGCCCGTTTCATTCGAACGCTTTTTTAAGGCAGTTACCAAAGTGAAACGGCTGGTGGATAATGAAACAACAAAGCAACCGGAAGAATATATACCAAATCCTGACGCCTTCATATATCTGAAAGTAGACAGGTACATGCAAAAAGTTGTTATTAACAACATTGATTACATTGAAGGGTGGAGGCATTACATAAAGGTATTTTTAGCCGGTGGCAAACACTTGCTTGTAAAAGAGTCTATCACTGCAATGGAAGACTTGTTATCCGAACATAAGTTTTTAAGGGTTCATCGCTCCTACATAGTATCAATGAACAGGATCTCAGGATATAATGGGCTTTCGGTGCTGGTTAATTCAGCAGAAATCCCTATCGGGAGATTGTATAAACAAGCTGTAATGGAGATACTTCAACCTGAACGATAATTCTTGAAACAGGGACATGAAACACTTAACACTTAACTATGCGAAACCCTTAATAGGTAAGGCAGGTGAAGAAGTTAGCCTTGTGGAGGTAAGACCCTTTATCTCCAGAAATTTTGTTACACGTATTAGTATAATGGCTTTTGCTTTTGTATTGTTTTTGCCCTAAGCATTTTCACAAAAAGCAACCGTTACAGGCACAGTTCGTGGTGCCGATGGAGTACTGCCGGCAGCCACTGTTGCAGCAATGCAGGCTCACCAAAAATAACACGGATAGGAGCGTTATTGAACAGTGGTTATTCAATCGGAAAAAAGTCAGAGTTATTCTGGACAGCAGCACTCAATAGCCGCCGGTCAAGCGCCTTCCAGGGTTTTACTTTTCCGAAAAACGCTAATCGTATCAATCCCGAGCTTTTTCCCAATGGCTTTTTATCCAGAAATTTTCATCGCCCAACGGACATTTCGGGCATTGCAGGTACAAAGGATGAAACCACAAACGGATGGCGGTGGGGACTGACCAACACTTATGGAATAGTACTGACAAGTATGACCAGCTTAACACGAACAACGCAACGCAATATTACACGCTTGGAAAAGACGCACCCACTTCTTTTTATGTAGAGTCACTCAGTTATGGTCAACTCACCAATAACCTTCAATTTTCAAAAAGCATTTCTTCTAATTATGACAGATCATCTAATATAAGCATGGGCGCGGAATAAAGATTGGAGCATTACCAAATAAAACCGGGAGAAGAAAGTGTTTAAGCTGCCGTAGGAAATTGCGTTAGTGTTTACAGGCAACGTTGTAAAGTAAGCGTTTAGAAAATATACTTAATAGGACGCGTAAATAAAAAACCCTCATACATCATTGCAGCCAATGAAGTACAAGGGTTAAAAAGTGCCCAGGACCGGATTCGAACCAGCACATCCTTGCGAACGCTGCGACCTGAACACAGTGCGTCTACCAATTTCGCCACCTGGGCAGGTGTAATTATTCAGGATGGCAAATATAGAAAAACTAGGTAGGCTGCAATCATCTCGCAAAATAAAAAACACCAACGTCATTAATTCAATTAACAAACTCTTACTTACCCTGTCGCCACTTCCTTCTATCTTTACCCCGACCACCTATAGCATGAAGAAGTTAGACCGGTACATACTCAAAAATTTTTTGCTCACATTCGTTTTCTCACTTTTCTTATTTGCCTTTATAACCATTGTTATTGATGTAAGCGAAAAGACGGATGATTTTGTAAAGTCAGGACTTTCGTTCAAACAGATAATTAGCAAATACTACTACGGCTTTATCCCTCATATTTTAGCGTTGCTGTTTCCGCTGTTTGTTTTTATTGCCGTTATTTTTTTTACATCTAAAATGGCAGGCAGAAGTGAGGTGATCGCCATATTAGCAAGTGGCACAAGTTACCCCAGGTTTATTCGACCCTTTATTGTTGGCGGGTTTTTGTTAGGCGGAATATTATGGTTGGCGAACCGATATGTTATTCCTAAAGCAAACGAAATACGGGTTAGTTTCCAATCGAAATACATTGATCAAAACAGTACCTATAACCCGTTAACTGCAGGCCGTAATAATCTTTATATGAAGATCGATTCATTCACCTATGCAGGAGTGAATTATTACGACACATCAACCAAAACCGGCAGCAGCTTTTTTATGCAGCATGTAATAGGGAACCAGGTAGATTATAATTTGCGTGCCGAAACCCTTAAATGGGATACGGCGAAACGCAAATGGGTATTAGATAATATTATTGAAAGATGGATAGACGGATTGCATGAAAAAATGACGATGACGCCGTCGCGTACTATGAACTTCGATTTTAAACCACTTGACCTCCGGCGCGATGAATATACCAAAGACAAGTTGCCAACACCCGAACTGGACCAGTTTATAAAAAAGGAAGAACTGCGTGGTGTGGAAGGGTTGAATGCGCTAAAAGTAGAACGTTACCGGCGTGATGCAACACCATTTTCGCTATTGCTGCTTACTCTTATTGGTGTTACTGTGGCAAGCCGGAGGGTTAGGGGTGGCAGCGGCGTTCACCTCGCCATTGGTTTTATTACCGCAGCGTTGTTTATACTTACCGATAGGTTCTCCACCATCTTTTCCACCAAAGGCGATCTCTCACCATTGTTAGCGGCATGGCTTCCTAATATCATGTTTACGTTTGTTGCTTTCTGGTTCTATAAAAAAGCACCCAAGTAGCCTGCAGCGGGTCGTCAACAAAAACAATCTGTTTTATCTTTTGTTATAGAATCAACTTGTTTTACCTTAGCAATCTTCCCGAAGCTTCGTTATTCAGCACCGATTGCAGGCGATAAATTTCTTCGGAACAATTAAAAAAAATCTTGTCATGGGAATACTAAAAGATAGGTTCAAAGAAAAAGCTGACATAGCAAATACCGAAATCAAAGAATTATTAAAGGAACACGGAAACAAAAAAATTGGCGAGGTTACCTTGTCGCAAGCTTACCAGGGTATGCGTGGTATTACCGGTCTTGTGTCGGAAACGAGTTTGCTGGATGCACAGGAGGGTATTCGTTTCAGGGGTTACACTATTCCTGAATTGCGGGAGAAACTGCCCAAGTTTACCGGCGGTTCAGAACCCATGCCTGAGGGTTTATTTTATTTAATGCTGATTGGCGAACTGCCAACCGATGAAGATGTAAACCACATCACTAATGTATGGCAACGCAAAAGCCATGTTCCCACCCACGTATTTGCTACTATAGATGCATTGCCACTTAGTACCCACCCTATGACGATGTTTGTTGTAGGAATTATGGCATTGCAAACGGAAAGCAGATTTGCCCAGATGTACGCTGAGGGTATGAATAAAAAAGATTATTGGGGAGTAATGTTTGACGATGCAATGGATCTCATTTCGCGCCTGCCACGCGTAGCTGCTTATATCTATCGCCGTAAATATAAAAACAACCAGCATATACAACCCAATGGTTTATTAGATTGGAGCGGTAACCTTGCCCACATGATGGGGTATAATGACAAGAGTTTTCGTGAACTCATGCGTTTATATATGACCATTCATGCCGATCATGAAGGCGGCAATGTAAGTGCACATACCACCCACCTGGTTGGTTCCGCGTTGGGCGATGCTTACCAAAGTTTAGCAGCCAGTATGAATGGTTTAGCTGGTCCATTACACGGCCTTGCAAACCAGGAAGTGATTAAATGGATATTTGAAATGCGGGAACAACTTGGCGAGGAAAGCCCTTCTAAAGACCAGATTGTTGAGTATGTAAAAAAGACTTTGTCTGAGGGCAAAGTTGTGCCGGGCTACGGTCATGCCGTGTTGCGTAAAACTGATCCCCGTTTTACAGCCCAAATGGAATTTGGCAAAAAGCACATGCCCGATGACCCGCTGGTACAAACTGTTTGGAATATTTACGAAGCAGTTCCCCCAATACTTCAATCGCTCGGAAAAATTAAAAACCCTTGGCCGAATGTTGATGCGCACAGTGGCGCACTGCTGGTTCACTATGGCTTAGTAGAGTATGAATTTTATACCGTTTTATTTGGAGTAAGCCGAGCCCTGGGAGTTCTGGCAAGTCTTTGCTGGGACAGGGCTTTGGGTTTCCCGCTGGAGCGCCCAAAAAGTGTAACTACAGAGTTAGTAAAGCTTTGGCTGGATGGTAAAGATGAAATTTGGGAATAGTGGTTGCCAGCATTCCATGTCGGTAGAGCATCGTTGCCACGCTCGGTTCACATTCAGTTTTTCCATGGCAGCAATTGTGTTTGCTGCTTGTGCCTGTTAAGTTGAATCTCATCAAATAATATCTTCCCGCAAAACTTTATCAATATGGCAACTATTAAAAAGTCTGCATCTCTGCCAGGTAAACTTGCGTCCCCAAAAAAAGGCGTTGAAACAAAGCTTAAAAAAGTTCCGAAAAGCAAACCCGTAAAATATACAGATAAATCTGCGGGGCAACCTGAGTTGCCCCCCATATTTGATAAGATTAAAAAGTTAATGAAGCCCTATGAAAAAGGGACGATAGTATCAAAAGGTGAAAACGGCGGCATTTACAACCTGGTAAGCGAGAAAACATTTGAATTTATGGGCAAAATCAGGGAGGAGTTGTATTTCGCAAGCATCATTATTCAAAAGGGTTATGTAGGTTTTTACTTTATGCCGGTTTATGGCGATACTAAACTGAAAGATGTAATAGCTCCCGAATTGTTGAAATGCCTGAAAGGTAAAGCTTGCTTCCACATTAAGAAAGATGATCCACAAATAATGGGGCAAATTAAAGATGCCCTAAAAGTTGGTTACGAAGGGTATAAGATGCGTGGCTGGGTATAAAACAATTTTTTGTTTTGCTAATCTTCAACCAATACATTTGCAAGCCTTTTGAAATAGGGGAATTAGCTCAATTGGTAGAGCGACCCGAAAACATTCGGGAAGGTCAGTGGTTGGAGGGTTTTTCAAATCGGGGAATTAGCTCAGTTGGTAGAGCGCTTGCATGGCATGCAAGAGGTCAGCGGTTCGACCCCGCTATTCTCCACAAGCTTTAAGCCCCGTGAGGGGCTTTTGTTATGAAGTCATTCATTGTTTACATTTTATATTCTGCCATTAGAAACCGGTATTATGTGGGCAGTTGTGCAGATATGGGTGTTCGTTTTCAACAACATAATACCGGAAGAAACAAATCTACAAAAAGTGGCGTTCCCTGGATTATCGTTTACCAGGAAGGTTATGCTACGCAGCCGGAAGCACGGCGTCGGGAAGCAGAGATCAAGAATAAAAAAAGTAGAAAATATATTGAGTGGCTTGTTGCTCAAAAGTAGAGCGTCCCGCAAGCTTGCGCATAAGCGTCAAGCTAATTTTTAAAAATTGGTAATAAGTTGTGTCATGTTAGTTCTGTCGCTTCTTTTTTCATAGCAGCAATGAGTTGCTAATTGTTGTTTTATTTCAGATACCGATAAGCAAATAGTTGGTGTAATATTTTTACTTATAAACGTTGCAAGTTTTATTAAGCTGAGTTCTCTGCCATACTTCTTCTTAATGACATTATAATATTTCAGATAGACCTTTTGCATAACCAGGCAAATAAACATCAGTAACAGATAGATGGTTGTATTAACACGGTGGATGTTTGTACAACCCTGATTTAATATTTGCTGAAGTCTAAAACCGCTTTTCCACGATTTAAACAACACCTCTATTTGCCAACGAACTTTATATGCCTCTGCAATTTCTTTCGCATTAAGTGTACTGATCTCTATGTTACTTATGAATACATTATACCGAAGCCACAGATAATAATCATCGCTATGATTTAATCTT
>JANPIA010000064.1:0-2264 GCA_031424735.1 Segetibacter sp. | reverse complement strand
TTTAAAACTCCATGTTTGAAATGCCTGTTCTATTTCGGTATTTCCATTTTGCCTTTTTCCCTTCATTACCCCGACCGAAAACCACCCTGTTTATCGGATAATATTTCCAACCTGGACTAATACCACCATTATTACGAAGATCAACTAAACCTGGCTCACTCCAGCTTTACATAGTTTAGTTATTGATATGTTTTTCGGTTTTCTTATGGGTTAGTGATCAAATAACTTCTCCAACAAACCCTTTCCAGAAAAGTCTTAAATGTCCTAGAGTCTATACCTCTTGAAATACCGACTAATACGTAAACGTAAGCCCCGCTCCTACACCCATAACACTATCGTAATGAGTTGACAATCCGATATATTTGGTGACTATGCACATTAAGCCCTCCTTATATTCTTTAGCGGTAGTAACTTAATCTCTGTTTGTTTCAATAGTGACCAGTTATTTTGCTTTGCGAAATGAAGTATGCGTTTGCACAATCTTCCAATCATTTTTACTTTTTTGTAATACCGATGTAGCAAATCCATCGCTTTTACTTTCTTTCCCGTCTTTTAGCGTTATGGTGTATGTATAACTTTCTGTGGTGTAGGCATAATTGCCATTTAGCTTTACATCTACTTTATAATTACTGAATTTGAAGCCTTTGAAAGCTTTCAGTTCAGGTCCCAGATGATGTTCGAGGTAATGACTTATTGTTCCTTCATCTTTAGCTTGCTCAATAACTTTTGAATTGGATGTAAAGAGTTTTGATACGTCAGTAGTATCAAGGCTTTCAATTTTTTGTTTGTAGGTGTTGAGTGTGTGTTTAATTGCTTCTATATCGCCTTTTTGTGCCAAGGACGGGGTAGAAAAAAAACACAACAAGATGAAAGCACTGATTATTTGTTTCATTTTTGAAAGTTTTAGTGATGAAAAATCGGGTTAGTAAGTTAATGTAATACCTGCTCCAACGCCCATATCACTATCATAATGAGTGGAAAATCCGAAGTATTTGGTTACGATGTATCGCAAGCCTGCCATATATTCTTTATCGGTATTGCCCATGAGGTTCATCCTCAATCTTGGTGCAAGCGGAATATCTTCCCGCATCAACTGAAAACGAAATTTGCCCTTGCTATCTAATCTGGCCTCGGCATTAACCAGCATGGGCAAGGTATATTGTACACCTGCAACAAAAGCTTTTCTGTTAGATTGATTACTAATTTGCCCGAACATGTTTTTTTCGCTTTCGTTCATGGCACCGTTGTAATGATAATCAAAACCGACAAATGGGAACCACCATTGGTTCCGGCCAATAAATCGCCCAAAATATGTCTCGCTTTCGTTTCCATGATGGGGTTGTAAACCGATTCGCCATTCGGAAGAAAAACGAAAACGGGTACTTGCTAACATAGCCTCGCCATCGCTACCATTGCTTTCAAGGCCTACTGATCCCATCAAGTGGAACTTTCTGTCTTCAGAATTTAGCCCACGCTTTGCTACCTGAGGATTAGTAATATCAGTTTTATCAGCAAGAGGGTTATTGTAAGCGAAAACTTTGCCCATTCCACTCATCATATGATAAAGTATGTGGCAATGAAAAAACCAGTCGCCACCTCGTTCATTTGCGTTAAATTCCAATGTGTCTTTTTCCATTGGCATGATGTCAATGATGTTTTTCAAGATTGCATTTTCACCTTGTCCGTTCAGCAACCTGAAATCGTGACCGTGCAGGTGCATGGGGTGTCGCATCATGCTGTTGTTGAAAAGGATAATTCTTACGTTCTCTCCTTTCCTAATTAATATCTTATCGCTTTCTGACACTACCCTATTATCCATGCTCCAAACGTAACGGTTCATATTACCCGTTAAGTCGAACTTTATTTCTCTCCATGGACCGCTGGGCAGTGTTGTTTTTTCGGGCGCACGCAACATTTCATAATTAAGTGAAATAATATCAGCCTCACTCCCCATTGACTGCGACTGGGACATTCCGTCCATATTATGACCTGCGTGTTCTGTAGGGGTATATACTTCAGTACCACCTGGCGTGGGTATTGGGCTAGTTTGCTTCCTGCCTGCAGCTCTTTTCTCCAAACTTTGCACCTTTTTTTTAGTGCGGAGTTCTTCACCTGCAACCTCCGGATACATTACTGTGTTCATATCAATGATCTGGTTTTTCATTTCCATTCCTCCCACGTTTACCAGGTTGCCATTCATATCCATCATGTCGTTCATCATTTGCATGCCTGCAAAATATTTGGGCCTTTTCCATCGTACAGCA
>JANPIA010000063.1:0-2813 GCA_031424735.1 Segetibacter sp. | reverse complement strand
TTGTATTGCTCATTGCTGCTGAAGCTGGGGCGCCCATAGTGTTTGTAGTTGCTGCAGCGGTTGTGCCCGCTGCAAGGGAATCTGAATCGCCAATAAGAACAGAGTCTGTACCAGACAAATTTACTTTACCCGGATCCACTGAGGCTACGACTTTAGGTTTTTCTGATTCCGCAGGTTTTTTTGTAGCAGTATCAATCCTTGAATTCAAATCATCAGTTTTCCGGATTACAGAATTGGAATCCATTTTCAACTTGCCACTATAAAGCAGGTCTTTTAATGATTGCGCATTAGAAGTAAGGGCACTGAGCATAATCAAAAACAAAATTCCTTTTTTCATGATATCCTTTTTGGTCTTTTTCGTTCTGAAAGTTAGGAAGCATTGGTGTTAGCAAGTTCATAAGAATTAAGCAATCCCCTTACCGGGCAGTTCAACCCCAACTATTACCGGATTAAAGTGCAGGTGCCTTTTCTCCTGTAAAGAACATTGTCGATACCTACGCCTTCAAGCATCCACACTACCGTACCTGTTTGTTGTAGTTTACCTTTAAAGGTTCCGTCCCAGCCCATATCTTCTGCCTTGTCCTGGTATATAAGTTCTCCCCAACGGTTAAAGACCTTGAAATACCGGAGCTCTTTTATTCCCCTTAAAAATGGTTTTAAAAAGTCATTTCTTCCATCACCATTTGGTGTGAAGGCATTCGCCACATAGATTTCCACGTTCTTCACAATCTTCACCAGTTGCGTATCTATGGTAAGACAACCTGCCCGCGTTTTTATTTCCACCAGGTATTGGTTTTCTGTAGCCCCGTTAAAACTGGGTGTAAAGCTTTCTGCATTGCTCAGATTAATAGCTGGCTTCCATGCTACCTGGTCGCCAATATTCCTTGCTTTCAGGGGCAGCGGTAAATTGATGAGCGCATAGGCTTCAGGGTAAGTTATCCCGGGCTTTTGTTTTTCAACAAGAATGGGTTTCTTTTCGGTAAGCAGGCTGCAGCCGTCCACATTTCTAAGCAGTGCATGATAGGTACCGCTGCTGGTTACTTTATAGATGGGGCCATTAGCCCTGCTAAGCGGCGCATCGTCTTTATACCATAAAATACTACTGGTGGCATTTACCTTTAATAAAGCACTGTCGCCATTGTCAATACAAAACATATCCTTGCCCACTAATTCCAGCGAGTTGTTAATTACCGAAGCAGTGATGACTACAGTATCGTATACGCGGCAGCCTCCTCCACTGCTACTGACTCGTAGGATATATGCAGTAGTTACGGCAGGTGTAGCAAAAGGATTGGCAATTCTTGCATCGCTAAGGCCTGCCGCCGGCGACCATTCGTATCTCAACCCCGGTTTTGGATTGCTGCCTAGTAATACAGGGTCTTTATTACATGATAAGGTATCATTACCTGCATCCGGCGTTATCTTAAGCGTATTTTTTAATACCGTAAATAAAGTAGTCGGGCATCCATATCCATCGTAGGGCTCCATCTTTACAGCCAGTGTGGTACCCGCTTTGGGTGGAGGAGACATTGTGAGTATTTGCTGACTTCCCAGTGGAGTAGTTAAACTACTGTCATACCATTGGTATTTTTGATAGCCATAAGGAGCAGTGAGGTTAACAAGCGTATCATCGGGGCAGTAAGTGGCACCGGTAAAATTACTGCTGCATTCAGAATTGACGTCCACATAAGCATATCCGAAATGCCTCCTGAAGGTGCAATCAGCTGTCTTAAAAAACAAGCGAATTCTTTTTCCTGCTTTACCCGATAAGTCAACAGACACAGCCGACCAGTCTTTATAGAGCACTGAGATGGTATCGCTTTGACTGGATACTGCAAAGCCGGGCATAGAAGAACCTACAGCAATAAAGGTGAACGAGCTGCATTCTATAACTGCGTTATCGGTAACGTTGGTAACCTCAATCTCCATCCTTGGTTGCTCATTGGTGCGGTGATTGGGAGACTGGAATACTACAGCATAATGATAGATGAGGGAATAAGCGTTTTCATTTGACGGGATCGTAAATTCATAGGAAATACCCTCGGCTTCTCCACCTGCTGTAGTACTGCCCAAACGAATGGAATGGCCGCTGCCATTGGGCGATAATACAGGGAAGCCACCAAAAGGATCCACCTCTCCTGCATTAGCAGTAGCACTATACATAGTGTGTTTTTCGGGCACAGGTGAGCCCGTTGCCGAAAGTGTTATTACATTTTGGTCGCCAACAGCCGACGTGATGCCGGTATAGCAGGTCCAGTTAGCAAAGCTTCCTTTTTCAAAATCAATATTAGGCGGGCAAATTTGTGCATTGCCGGTATTGAACCAAAGTACACACATAATAGAAGCAAGTGACTGCCAGCGGAAGCCAATAACCCATACTTCTTTATACCTCTTCATAAAACGCTTCATTCAATTAGAGCCGGATATGGCGGCGACCTGCTTTTACGATTGGAAAATAAAAAAAGGATACCCTGTTTCATCTATAAGTTAAAGAGATTATCCCATTGTACATACGAATATTTTAAGTCAAAAGTTGGCCCATCACGCGGCTGATAAATTAAAAGGCCAAAGGGCCAAAGAAATTAAAAACAGACCGCTGTTAATTTATTTTTAATCGTTGTGTATCCCATAAAAGGCTGTTCGTTGTTGCCGGATAAAAAACTAAATTTCGATACAACTAAAAGCTTATGAAAAATAGCATACTGATATGCCTGCTGTTCGCACCGCTCTTATATGCTAAAGCACAGGATCTACCGGACGCATCGATTATAAAAGTCCGCTCGGAAGTTTTAAATGAAGAGCGAAAAATAAGT